>JAUIMA010000009.1 GCA_030432675.1 Candidatus Hydrogenedentota bacterium
GGTCTACTTTGCCGTCGTCTTTGAGGTCATCGACGACATATTTCACCATGTTGATGGGGATGGCAAAGCCGATGCCGTTGTTGCCCCCACTGCGGCTGAGGATGGCGGTGTTCATGCCCACCACTTCACCACGAAGGTTGATGAGCGGGCCGCCCGAGTTGCCGGGGTTGATGGCCGCGTCCGTCTGGATGAAGTTGGCGTAATCCACAATGCCAACTTCGCTACGGCCTTGGGCACTCACGATGCCGGAGGTGACCGTGAAGTCGAGACCGAAGGGACTTCCTACGGCGAGGATCCATTCCCCCACGCGGACGCTGTCCGAGTCACCAAGGCGCACCGTGGGCAGGCCTTCTGCATCTATCTTGATGAGCGCAACTTCCGTCTGGGGATCAGAGCCGATGAGCGTCGCATCAAAGCGGCGCCCATCCTCCAACGTCACCCGCAAACCGTCGGCTTCACCGGCCACATGGTGATTGGTCACGATGTAACCGTCGGAGGAGATGATGAAGCCAGAGCCGCTACCGACGGGTGCGGGCATTGCGTCTTCCTGCGGCATCTGGGGCATGGGTTGTCCATTACCCCGGGGCCCGAAGAAATGGCGAAAGGGGGAACCATTTGCACCGGGCGCGCCGGGGTATGCGACGGGTGCCGCCATGGTCTTACTGATTTCGATATAGACGACGCCATGAGAGGTTTCTTCTGCTACCTTTACATAAGAGTCGCTCAGGTTTTGAAGGGTGGAAATAGTATCGTTTACATCCGCGCCGTAGACGACGGGCGTATTGAAGAGGGCAAAGGTACCGGCTGTCGCAACAGCGGCTCCGACGATGCCCAAGCTGTAACCTTTTAATGTGCTTTTTTGCATCATGGTATTCCTTTTGGTTGAGGGGAAGTGCCCGCACACACTTGGGCGGGTAGTCGTTTGTAGCGCTGCCGAGGTAATGCATAGTTCGTGCCAACCAGAGGGGATGTGTGGCGATCTGGCCTGTTTACAAGCACTTACAGTGCCCTGGCTGCGGCGCTTCCCGCAGTTCGTGGGGGTGGGGTATAGACCTGATATAAAGCACGCCACCTCAGTTTGGGGTGAAAAAGGATGGGATGAGATACGGCCCGCGTCCTCGGGCTGGGTGGGGAGCAAGCTCCCCGGGGATAGGCAGCAGCAAGCTGCTGCACTCCAAAGGGTGGGCGTTGCTCACGCCGGTTGGCTTTACCATGCTCCTCGTGTCGCTCTTCACAGGGTGGTGTTGCTCAGGCTGGGTGCTTCTGCCTTACGCCACGGGCTTCGCGGTGTCGTTCACCAGCCCGGACGGAGGAGGGCATACTCGGGAAAGGCAAAGACCACAATCTCTGCGGCATCCCGCGCGACGGAGTCACTCTCCATGAGATAGCGGGGTACTTCCTGAAATTCGACGGGCCGCTCCAATACGGAAACCGGAAAGCCCAGTTGCTGACTGAATTGCGCGGCCAGGGAGGCGCCATGGGCTTCGTACAAGCGTGCGAAGGGGCCGGCCACCAGCACAGCGCTCTCGGCAGCCGGCGCAAAGGGTTGGCCCTCACCGTCCGTTACCGATAGCATGGTTTGCGTTTCTCCTATGATGGCCTTTTGCAGTCCCGGTGCCAGGCCAGCCACGGCCTGTTGGCGAAGGGGTAGCTCCTTTTCGGTCACCGTGTAGTGGACCGCCTCAGGTTTTTTTGAACCCACCAGTTCCTGAATCCAGGGGGTGGTATAGGCCGCGAGTTCGCCCAGTGTATCGCTGGGGACCTCATAGTCGGTCGCCCAATAAACGGCATGCCCTTCGTGACGGCGGTGCTTCAGCAGGGGGGCGACATCGGTAACCGCCACGTCGTGGGCAACGAGGGTTGCGATTAGTTGGTGGTGGGGGAGGTAGGCGGGCGGCAATTCCGAAGCCGGTTTGTGAATCTTGTCGGCGTAAAGATGGATGCGGTCCGGCACAGGAATGAGCAGCAATGTCTTGCCCTGATTTCGCAGCGCACGGTCCAGCGCAACGAGCGCCCGAAAGGCAGGGCGGTATTGATAGCCCGTTTCCGTCGAGGTGCCCACAAAGTCGCGCACGTGGACCAGATAATTGAGATCCAGCTTTTGAAAAACAAACTGATCATAGCCGAGGAGGGCCCGCTCTGGCTGGGCTTCCACTTCCCGATAGACACGGCCCAGATTTTTTTCGATGGGGTAAATCTGTGCGGACCACCCGCTGGCCCCTCCGTAAAGGGCATGTTGTTGTTGCAGGTGATCCCGCGTGTTACGGAGCCAGGCGGCGCGGAGCGCGTCGATGCCGGTGAGCTCATTGGCGCTCTGTGCTTCGGTCAATTCCCAGGCCGACCAACTCACGCCGCCGGGAAGGCTACTGACCGGCGAGAGCTTAGTGCGGAGGCTTATCCGGGTGGCTTCCCCGGTGTCGAAGGTGCCCGTGTAACGGCTGGGCGCTTCCTGGTTTACTTCCACGAGGGCGCCTTTTACCAAGCGCAGTTCGCCGCTCTCATCACGGGCGAATGCATCGATCTGGGCCACGAGGCCGGGGTCGGCCGCCGCCACCGCAGAGAAGCGATAGGTCTGTCCGGGCGCGACATCGACATTCGTTCCAAAACGGGAGTCGGGGGCCGTGTCGTGATCCACCTTTTGCCACGTCTGCCGCGCCGTGTAGCCCAGTGTGTCCAGGTGGCCATACATGACGTCACGGGCCACGAAGGAGGCCATGGTGCCGTTGGGCACGGAGAATCCGGTGGGGTTTTCGAGTCCGCCATACCACTCCTGAAAGTCGCCATTGAGCAGCAGGTTGCGTGGACTCGTCTCGGGAGCCGGTGTCAGGGGCCATTGAATCATGGCACCCGGCGGGGGAATGATCGCCTCGCGGTCTGGCGCGGGCCCGCAGGCCATCAGGACTCCCGGCAGCAGGAGGAGCAGGAGGAAGGCTTTGTAAGGCACGGCGTAGTATTCCACACGGCTTTTCCTGCATGGCGTCCCGGGAGAAGGGCCCGCATCAGGAAACACGCGGTTTGTTAGGATGAGTTCGTTCGGCACAAGGTCACCATCATATACCCACGGGGCACGTTGGCGAAGTCCGTGACGACAGGATAGCAGGAGTCGTCGGGCGAACGAAAATCGTGCGTCTGCCCGAGGTCCCCGCACCCGTAAAGCCGTTCGTCCCTCACGTCTGTAAGGGTGGCACCCTTGGGGTATGCCTTTGTGGGTGAAGGAGTGCTGGGGGACGTGGGGAATTCAAATGCGATTGTTCTGCCCGATGGCTGCTCGGACTAAATGTCTGGCCGGTTTTACAATAAAATGCTGGGGCTCCTATAATGTCGCACTGCCACCCAACCGGATACCCCACTGTGAGCTCCTCCCCTAAGATTCCTGTACTCATCGCACTTGGCGACTTCGCCAGTGGGGTTACCTCATGGGCCCTTCGGCTTCGCGAAGCCTTTGCCAATCACCCGCGCTATGAAATCCGTTTGATGAATTGTGCCCGCACGGGGAACCGCATCGGGCAATTCGATCTTGAGGCCACCACGCGGGAGCGGGCCAGCGAGCTCATTGCGGCCTGTGGAGAGGCCATCGTCGTGCCCAACTTCGTGTGGGACCTTTTCCCCGTGTGTGCCGAACGAATAGCGGCGGGTCAGCCCCTGCGTTGTGTAGGATTCTGTCGTGCCGACTCGGAGGAAGAGTATTACGCGCCCCTGCGTTGGTATGCCCCCCTCATCAACCACTTCGCGGGCGTCAGCCCCGCATGCGTATCGGTCCTTAGCGCCCAGCATGACCGGGCCCGCGATGCTTTCCACACCCTGCCCACGGGTGTGTGGGTGCCAGAGCGCCTGACGCGGGACTATTCCTGTGCCCCCCTGCGCATGGCCTACGGCGGGCGGATGGTGCAAGAGCAGAAACGGGTCCTGGATTTCGTGCCGCTGGTCGAGGGACTTTATGAGCGGGGGGTAGACTTTCGTTTTTCCCTGATGGGTGCGGGCCGGGAGCGCGACGAACTGGAAGTCGCGCTGAAGGCCGTTGACCCCGAAGGGCGGGTGCACTTTCTTGCCCGCCGTAAGCCGGAGGCCATGGCCGCCTTCTGGGCGGAACAGGATGTCTTTGTGCAGACCTCAGCCTTTGAAGGCACCAGCAACAGCATGCTGGAGTCCATGGCCCAGGGAGCCGTGCCTGTGGTGACCCACACGGAAAGCGGTGTGGACGGTATTATCCACCACGGCGAGAATGGATTTCTCGTAGCGATTGGTGACATGGCCGCCATGGCAGCGGCCATCGCCCGATTGGCGCAGGACCCCGCGCGCCTGGAGGCCCTGGGACGTCGCGCCCATGCCACAACCCTTCCCTATTCCATGGAATCCTACGTCGAAAAGTTTACGGCACTCCTCGATGCCTGCATGACCGAGTCACCCCGTAGCTGGCCCGAAGGACGTGCCATCGTACCGCCCCAGCCCTTCCATGGCATCCGTTTGCCCGCCGGTGAAGGAAATGGGTCGGAGAAGGGGCGCATCGCGATTCTCTTTCCCTCCCCCTTGCGCGGCGGCGCCGAAGACTACACCCTGACCATCGCCGAAGGAGCGGTCCGTGCGGGCTATGACGTACAGGGGGCCTTCCCCAACAAGGTAGCCCTCAAGTCGCTGATTGAAGACTACTTTCGCGTCGGCGCTTTTCACAATACCCTCGAAATCTGTGACGTGGGCGCCAAGGCCGGGCAGGCCCCCTTATACAAGCGCTTCACCCGCACCGTTCGGCTATTGCGGCGGCTGAAGCCCCGCGCCGTGCTCTTCCAGTTGTGCGGCATGCAGTATGGACTCGTGAGCCTCTTTGCCTGCGCGTGCCTGGGGGTGCCCACCCTGGTGGTCTTTCAGTTGGTGCGCGATGATATTCGCTTTTCGCTGGCCCGACGGCTGCTTCATCGTTGGATGCGCTATCGGGGACAGCAGTATGTCGCCGTGTCCGCCGCGAACCGTCGGCTTCTCGTCCGGGCCTTTGCCATGGCGGAAGAGGCCATACTCATCATCCCGAATGGGGTGAAGCTGGCGCGCTTTGCCGATGACCCGGCTCTCCGTGAGGAGACGCGGCAGTGCCTTTCGGAGGAATGGGGGATAGCAAGGGACGCCACCCTGTGTCTCACGGTGGGACGTCTCGCGCCACAAAAAGGCCACGATGTATTGATTCCGGCCATCCCCCATATTGTCACTGCCCACCCGAATGTACATTTTATCTGGGCGGGGGAGGGCCCTTCGAAGAAGGCCCTGCTCCGACAGCTCGAGACCTATCACTGCGCCGACCGGGTGACTTTTCTGGGCCTGCGCGATGACATTCCCGCGCTGTTGCAGGCGGCGGACTATTTTGTGCACCCGGCGCGCTTCGAAGGCCAGCCCTTCTCGCTCCTGGAGGCCATGGCGTCCGGCCTTCCGGTAATCAGCACGACGGCGAGCGGCATCCGGGAAGTTATCGAAGACGGTGTGCAGGGGCGATTGTGCCCGCCCGATGATATCGCTGCACTGCGCGAAACCGTTATCGCGGCCCTCAAGGACCCCGCCGGGAGTCAGGCCATGGCCACGGCCGCCCGTGAGCAGGTCAACGCGTTCAGCGAAGCGGCCATGATCCGGGATACCCTCGCGGCCCTCGAAATTGCTTCGGGGAACATCCCATGACGGAAAGGCGTCCCCGTATCCTCTGGATTCACCCCGGCGGGCTTTGGCCCATTGCGGGGGGCGGCGCGTCTCGCACCTGGGCCCTCATCGACTTCTTGCGGGCACAGGGCTATGCCGTGGAACTGGTGATGGGGGATCAGGGGGCTTTTAACGAGGCCATCGCGGCGCGGGTGGATAAACTGCATGTGCCCGCCCGTTCCAATACTTCCAACGCCCAGGTGGGATTCAAGCGCCGTCTGCGCAACGCGATCATCGCCCGCTACAAGGCCCTCGATCCGGAGCGGCGTCTTCTGGCTATGCTGCCCGGACGGAGCGTCGTCGCCTTGCAGCAGCGGGACGTCCTCACCCGAAACCGACGTCCGGCCCTGGAGCGATTCGCCGCGACCCTTGCCTACGAAGACCCACCCCTGGCGGCCATCGCGAGTTACGCCTGGTTGGCTCCCGTGCTGGACCACCTGCCGCCGGGCACGTTGCGTATCCTCGACACCATCGACATCCAGCATGCCCGCCGCGAAAACGCTGCAGCGGCTGGCGGCAATCTGGAGCACGTGCGGTGTTCGCCGGAGGATGAGGCGTGCGCACTGAACCGCGCCGATATTTTATTGGCGATTCAGGCGGAAGAGGCCGCCACCCTGAAAAGGATGTGTCCGGAGAAGGAAATTCTCTGCGTGGAGCACGCCCACCCCGTGCCCGACTATGTGCCCTCACCCGTCGATTCCCAGGAGCTCCTCTATGTGGGTAATCGCTATGACCCCAATGTCCTGGGCCTGGAGGCCATTCTGGCGCAGGTCTGGCCCGAAGTCTTGCGTCAGTGTCCCGCCGCGACCCTCACGGTGTGCGGCCGGGTCGGAGAAACGGTGCGGCGCGCTCATCCTGGTGTGACCATTGCTGGACAGGTTCCGGAGCTGGCCCCCTATTACCGCCGCGTCGCCCTGGTGCTCAACCCCGTTCCCTATGGCACCGGGTTGAAGATCAAGACGGTGGAGGGGGTGGCCCATGGGCGTGTTGTCGTCTGTACCGAAGCGGGCACGGGGGGATTGGGCGATATGGCCGGGCTTCCCCTGTGTGTTTCGGAGGTGGGGGAGGCAATGGTGCAGCAGATTGTGGCGCTGTTGGCAGCCCCTTCCGAACGACACCCGCGTGAGAAGGCCGCGTGGGAATTTGCCCGGGAGCGATTTTCGCCCGAGAGGGTCTATGGTCCTTTGGTGGACCGTCTGCGCGTCCACGGTGGTGTGTAGCCATTCCCCGTGTTGCGCCGATGCCATAGTGAAACGTACCATGGCAGCTTGCATTGGGCGGCCTCCTTTCTTATCCACAGCCGCATGACGGGCGACTAACGCCCCGCAGGTGAAGCGATTGAAAAACGACAACATGAATCACCTTTCCCGGCGACATTTTTTACAGGCGGGCATCGTGACGCCCCTGGCCTTCAGTCTTACCGGCTCCCGCGTCGCGCAGGCCGAGGAGGCGGTCATTCGGGAAGACTGGCCGGTCTTCCTCGGACCGACCCGCAATAACCTATCTCGGGAAACGGGGCTGCTGAAGGAATGGCCCGAAGAGGGACCGCCCCTCGTGTGGGAGCGGGAAGTAGGCGATGGCTACGGTCCGCCTGTGGTCGCGGAGAAGCGCCTCGTTGTATTCCACCGCGTGGGTGACGAAGAGGTGGTGGCCTGTATTGATGCGGAGACTGGGGGCACCGAGCATTGGCGCTACGGCTATCCCACCCAATATGTGGATCGCTATGGGTACAATGGCGGACCCCGCTCGGGGCCCTGCATTGCCGAAGGGCATGTGTTTGCCTTTGGTGCCGAGGGGCTCCTGACCTGTCTTCGCCTGGATACGGGTGCCATGGTCTGGCAGCGCACGGTGAATAAAGACTACAACGTACCCGAAGGCTTTTTCGGAGCGGGCGTAGCGCCCGTCGTGGATGGCGGCAAGGTGTTTATTAACGTGGGTGGTCCCGATGGGGCCGGCGTGGTGGCCTTTGATGCCAAGACCGGCGAAACCCTGTGGAAGGCCGGTAAAGACGCGGCCAGCTACTCCACGCCCATCGTGGGCACGGTACGGGGTGAGCGGCTGGTGATTTTTCACACCGCCGACGGTCTCCTGGTGGTGGAAGCCGAATCGGGTGACATCCGCTACAGCTATCCCTTCCGCTCCAAGACCTACGAATCGGCCATTGCGGCCACCCCGGTCTTAATTGACGACAAGGTCTTTCTGTCGGGTACCTACAACATTGGTGCGGTGCTCCTGCAATTGGCCCCCGATGGCTTGAAGGTTATCTGGCGGGATGAACATGCCATGCAAAACCATTGGGCCACCAGTGTCTATCACGACGGCTATCTCTATGGGATGGACGGACGTCACGAGCGGGGATCCAACTTTCGCTGCATCGATTTCATGACCGGAGAGATCCAATGGACCGCCGATGAAGGCCTGGGCCGGGCGTCCTTCTTCATGGCCGAAGGCAATCTCGTGGCCCTGGGGGAACGGGGCCGACTGGCTCTCATCGAAGTTAACCCGAAGGCCTATGTTGAGAAAGCCCGGGTGCGTGTTTCGAGCCGCCGTATCTGGACCCCGCCCATCATGGCGCAAGGCCTCCTCTACATCCGCAACGAGCGCCAGGTGCGCTGTTTTGATTTGCGGGCAACAAAATAAACAGACGTTGGAGTTACATCATGTATCGCAGTACCCATATCCTTGTCGCCCTGTCACTCCTGCTCCTTTCGGTGCAGAGCATGGCAGAAGAATCGAAAAAGTTTGAGCAGGACCGTTTCGCCATCGGGTTGTGGGTCGACCCACCCGTGGATTCCAATGCGGAGGCCCGCTACAAAGAGCTGGCCGAAGCCAACTTCAACGTGGTTATCGGAGGATTTGGTGGTGCCGACGTGGCCCAACAAATCGCCCTTTGCGAAGCCCTTGACTTGAAGCTCATCGCTTCGGCCCGGGGTAAAGAGGCCACATCGCTACCGGAGAGTCCGGCCATCTGGGGCTATGCGATTCGCGATGAGCCCAGTGCCGACGATTTTCCTGCGCTCCGTGCGGCCTCCGATGCGATAGCCGAAGCACACCCCGGAAAGCTGCGCTACATCAATCTCTTTCCCAATTACGCCGACGCCTCCCAGTTGGGAACGGAGACCTATGACGAGCACGTGAAACAGTTCATGTCGGTGTTGGAACCCGATGTGCTCTCCATGGACCACTATCCCCAGTTTCATCCGGGCCGGGACGGCCGCGCGGGGTACTGCGAAAATCTGGAGACCCTGCGGATCCATTCCATGGCGGCGGGCGTACCCTTCTGGAATTTCTTTAACATCATGCCCTACGGTCCTCATACGGACCCGACCGAGGGGCAGATTCGTTGGCAGGTCTACACCTCCCTGGCCTATGGTGCTCGGGGTGTTCTCTACTTCTGTTACTACACCCCGGCGGGCAAGGAGTTTCCCAAGGGGGGCGCCATTATTCGCCGGGACGGACGACGTACCCGGCACTACGGCGAGGCCCAGCGCCTTAATGCGGCGTTGAAGCACCTTGGGCCGACGCTGATGAAGCTTACGAGCACGGGGGTGGTGCGCGTGTCAGAAGAGGCGGGGGATGTGCCCGCCGAAAAACTCGCAGGGCTGGGTATTGCCGATATTACCCGGGAAAAGGTGGATCCGCCCATGGACTATCTGGTCGGGGGCTTTGCGCACGAAGATGGGCGGCGCGCGGTGCTGCTCAACAATTATCGATTCGCCTACACCGCCTGGCCCACCGTGGCCTTTGACGTGCCCGTGGAACAGGTGATGGAAGTGGATCAGGAAAGTGGCGAGATACGTCCGGTGATGGACGATAGCCCCCTGATGGAGGGATTGCAGGTGTCGCTGGCTTCCGGCGAAGGGCGTTTATTCTTGTTGCCTGCCACGAAGTAACGAACAGGTGGGCCGCCTTTAATCGTGCCACGCGATGACGAGCCGCGCGAGTTTTCGTGTGCGTGGAGCAACGCAGTTGGCGGCCATGGTGAAAGACCAAACTCGGGCGTCGGTCCAGCCATGCGGCGTTGTACGCCCGAATCCAATGGTTCGTGGAGGCGCGTAAAATCGGTTCCTCCAAGCACACGAACCGGCGGAGCCGGATCGCGTGGCACGGGAGATGGGTTGGGTGTGCCGGCCATTTCGAAGCCAAGGGGGACACACCGGGGAGCAAGCTCCCCATAAAAGAGCGACAGCAAGCTGCCGCACTCCAAAGGGGTGGCGTTGCTCAGGTCCGGTGACCGAGTCGTATTGTTCGTGGTGCTTCCGATTTACACCACCGGCAGGTCTGTCACAGCCTCCTGCATATAGGCCTGTTCTGCAAAAGACGCCAGCAGCAGCCGGTCTTCATTGTTCAGTGTTGTATCGCCCGAAACGGTGGCAATATTGGCATCGAGATCTTCGGGGACCGATACCCCGATGTTCAGCAGGTGGATGCGCGGGTCGTTCAATACCCAACGAATGGCCGATGCGGGTAGCTTTTTGACCTGCGCCTTGTCGAATTCCGAAACCAGCTTCCCGGCGTTGTGGCCAAAGATGCTCGCGCCCATGACCTTCATGGCGAGGATGCCCATGTTCAATTCACTGGCACGGGCCACGCAGCGCTCGCGATTGGCCAGGGAACGGTTCGAATGGCGGGTGTTGTAGCCCTTATGGAAATAGCCGAACTCGACGAGCAATGTGTCAAATCCATCCGAATCAATGAGCTTGTACATTTCCTCAAAGCGGGAGTGACCGGTGAGTCC
This sequence comes from Candidatus Hydrogenedentota bacterium, assembly GCA_030432675.1. Classification (GTDB taxonomy): domain Bacteria; phylum Hydrogenedentota; class Hydrogenedentia; order Hydrogenedentales; family JAEUWI01; genus JAEUWI01. Next base: position 10,412 of record JAUIMA010000009.1, read on the forward strand.
CAGGTAGGTAAAGAGACCTTCTTCCTGCAGCTTGACCAATTCTTCCACGAAGGGCATGCAGCCATCATAGCCCTGGCGTTCAATGACGGGGCCATGGAGTTGCATGGAGTCAATGCGGTCCATCTTCAGGGTGCGGAGCGAGTCCTCCACGCTCTTACGCACGTCACCGGCGGAGCCGACCAGTACCTTCGAGGCGATGAATACATCATCGCGCACATCGTGGATGGCTTCGGCGAATATCTGCTCGCTGTCGCCATAGATACGCGCCGTGTCGAAATAGCGCAGCCCTTTCTCGTAGGCGGTACGCACCATCTTTACCCGCGCTTCGTAATTCCCACTGGCAATGCCGTAATATTCGTCCTCACGGGTCATGAGGGGCGCGCTGCCATAGGCGAGCACCGGCAGTTCCAGCCCCGTTTTTCCGAAGACTCGGGTGGGCATACTACCCGTCCCGGTGATGGTCTTGGTCGTATCGGCCGCTTTCGCCTGGGCCGCACCCGCCGCCAATACGCCCGTGGCCACGCTCGCCTGCAGAAACGCGCGCCGTCCCATGTCGTTTGATGAGGTACTCATGCTTCCAGTCTCCTTGTGGTTTCATACGTTGACATCATAGTGGCATGCTTTTCATCCCGGTGCAACCCGATACATCCCACGGTCTCAGTGTCATAACTTCCACGGCTCGTGCTACAATATGGCCTTTCCCTTCCATAAAATCACGGGGCCGCCTCGGGTGACAGGAATCTCCCCCATCTCATGAAGAAGTTTGACGATCAGCTCGTAAGCGGAAGTATACTCCGCTCCGTTTGGAAATTGACCTGGCCCGCCGCCACCTTGAATCTGGTGAACGGGATTCATGGCCTGGTAGATCACATTCTGATCGGTCACTATCTTGCCTCTCCCGACAATGCGGCGAATGCGGCCATTGGCGTCGCCTGGCAGGTTTTTCTCGTCATTGTGGTGTTTATTGCCTCCTTATTCCACGGGATGAACGTCCTCATCGCGCGCTATGCCGGAAAACAAGACCGGGTGAGCATGAGCCGGGCCGCCTTTGAGTCCTTCCTGTCCGCCGTCATTATCCTGGTGTTTTTCCTCGCGCCCGTGGGCTATTTCATCGCCCCCTATCTGCTCGATCTGGTGCGGGCCCACGAAGATGTGCGCCTCCTCGCCCTGCCCTATTTGCGCCTCCTCTTTGTTTGCGGCGCGCCCCTCTTCCTCATGTTCATGTTTACCGGGGCATTCCAGGCCTCCGGCGACCCCAAGACCCCCTTGTTTCTGGGTATATTGACCACCATCCTCAACGTGTGTATCAGCGTGGTCCTGATTACGGGTGCGGGGCCATTCCCTGCCATGGGCATTATGGGAGCGGCGCTGGGTACGGTCCTGGCCCCCGCCGTCAGTGTGGCCATATCCATGGTGCTCATTCTGCGGAAGAAAATGATTCTGCACCCACCCGAAAAATTTCACCTGTTGCCCGACCTGTCGGTGATGAAGACCGTCGTGCGCATCGGAATCCCCACCGGAATTCAAGGTGTTTTGCTCAACATCGGCGGCGTGCTGCTCTTTCGTTTTCTCGGTTCCCTGGGAGAAGAGCTCTCCGCATCGGCCCAGGCGGCTTACACGATATGCTACGCCCAGCTTTTTTCTATCATTACCTGGACCTGTTTCGGACTGCGCTCTGCGGCCGGCACGATTATGGGCCAGAATATCGGCGCTGGCGATCCCCATCGGGGAATTCGGGGGGTGCAGGTGGCGGCATCTTTTGGCGCGGTGTGGGCCCTGCTCATCGGAACCCTCTTCTGGTTTTTCCCAGCCGATTTGTTGGCTGTCTTTGGTGCGGTGGATGGCACGATTGTGGAGGTGGGGGTTTCGCTTCTCCGCTTCCTGAGCTTTTCGGGTATCGTGCTGGCCATTACGCTGGCGCTTACCGGCGGATTGCAGGGTGCTGGTGAAACCAAGATGCCCATGTACATCGCCTTCCTGACACAGATTGTGCTATTGCTGGGCATCTGCGGATTTCTGGATTGGCGCGGACAGCTCACGCCGGATCGCGTGTGGATGGCCATTTTTATCAGCCATCTTGGTCGCCTTATCCTGACGCTGCTCGTGTTCCGAACCGACAAGTGGGCCCATCGGAAGATCGAATTGGGTTCCTGATTTTGCGGGGAGCGGGGCCTGGAAAAACTTCGGGTGCCAAGTGTTCTATACTATACAGCGTCATGTGATTAACCGGCGGTCGTGCACCGCGTGCGGGAGAATAACTGCCCATGAAATTGGCAATCATTGGTACGGGGTATGTGGGACTCGTTAGCGGAACGTGTTTCAGTGATTTAGGACACGATGTGTTGTGCGTCGATATCGATCAGGACAAGATTGATGCCCTGAATCGCGGCGAGATACCGATTTACGAGCCCGGCCTGGAAGAAATGGTTCACACCAATGTGGAGCAAGGGCGACTCTTCTTTACCACCGATATCAAGAAAGCGGTCGAAGAGTGTCTGGTGATTTTTATTGCCGTGGGCACGCCTCCCCAGGAAGACGGTACTGCCGATCTGCAGTATGTCCTCCGCGTGGCAAGGTCTATCGGCGAGCACATCAATGGCTATAAGATTATCGTGGATAAGTCCACGGTGCCCGTAGGAACGGCGTTGAAGGTCCGCGACGCGGCCCAGGAAGCCATTGATGCGCGGGGGGGCGCCTTCGAGTTCGATGTTGTTTCCAATCCGGAATTTCTGAAAGAGGGCGCGGCCATTGAAGACTTTATGAACCCGGACCGGGTCGTTATCGGCTGTGAAAACGTTCGCGTGAAAGCCCTCATGGAAGAAATCTACGCCAACTTCGCACGGAATGGACGGCCTATCCTCAGCATGTCTACCGCTTCAGCGGAGATGACCAAATATGCGGCCAACGCCATGCTCGCGACCAAGATTTCGTTTATGAACGAAGTGGCGACCATATGCGAGAAGGTGGGGGCGGATGTGGATGATGTGCGGCGGGGCATAGGGTCGGACAGCCGCATCGGCTATCGCTTTATCTTCCCGGGCATTGGCTATGGGGGCTCCTGCTTTCCGAAGGACGTAAAGGCGCTGATTCAGACGGCGGTGGAAGTGGGAGCCGATGCCAAGCTCCTGCCCCAGGTTGATTTGGTGAATGAGAAGCAGAAGCGGGCCATGTTGGAGAAGATGAAGACGTACTACCGGGGCCAGCTCGAAGGGAAACGTTTCGCCATTTGGGGACTGGCCTTCAAGCCAGAGACCGATGACGTGCGCGAAGCGCCTGCCCTGGTGATGGTTGAGGCCCTGTTGAAAGAGGGGGCCACGGTCGTGGCCTATGACCCCAAGGCCCGGCACCAGGCCGAGCGTGAATTGGGCAGCCACGAGAATATGACCTACAGTGACCAGTACTACGATGCGGTCGAGGGGTGCGACGCCCTCATTGTGGCGACCGAGTGGTCCTTCTTTCGCAATGTGGACATGACTCGTATTAAAGATGCTATGGCGGCCCCCGTTGTTTTTGATGGACGAAATGTCTATTCCCTGGCCCACATGGAAACGATGGGATTCGACTATTTCTCCATCGGCCGCGATCCGATTTTGGCCTATTCGAGTGGGCTCTGACCGGACCCGTGGCCCGGGCAGGACATGAGCAGTACATGTTTGTCATGCAGAACAGCTGATTTTATAGAGTTCCACGTGTTATTTGTTGATGGCGTTTGCACATTATAGACCGGTGCCCTCTCCGCAATTTTTTACGGGATTTGCCGCAAAAAACACGCATTTTCTCCATTTGGCTCTGGATTGCCCCGTGGGCCTTGATGTACCATGACCTGTAGAATTCTTCCTGTTCCTGCCCTATTCTATCGGGCAGGGTAACACGCGATGGGAGGGTGCTATCCTCGCGCCGAGGAGCAGGAAACAAAGCCGCCCTGACTATGGAGGTGTACTGGACCTATGCGTTCTACACAAACCCTCGGCGGCCGGTTAACGACGACCGTCGGCAAAGAATTAATCGTCGGTGTAACCGGCATCCTGCTGGTCGTCTTTATACTCGGCCACCTCGCGGGCAACCTGCTACTCATTGTGGGTCCCGAAGCCTTTAATCACTATGCAGAGCAACTGCATAACCTGGGGGAGATTATCTGGCTCGCCCGAGCGGGCCTGATTGTCGCCTTTGTGGCCCACATCAGCATGGCCATTTCCCTGGCCCGCGCAAGTGCTGCCGCCCGTGGTACCCAGCGCTATGAAGTGGAAAAATCGGTGGGTCGTAAGACCGCCGCTACCCGCCTCATGATAATCAGTGGTGTCACCATTCTCGCCTTCGTCCTCTTTCATGTATACGATTTTACCCTGACTGGTGATCGTACAGGTGAACGCTCGTTTGTCGATGCCATGGGGGAGGAGAGCATGGGGCTTTACGGCGTCGTGTTTAACTCTTTCGCCAATCCGCTCCGCTCCCTGTTCTACATTATCGCGGTGTGCGGTGTGGGGCTCCATCTCAGCCACGCCATTGCAAGCGTCTTGTCGACCCTGGGAATCCTGACGGAAAAGAGCACCGACAAGGCGGAGTTGGCCGCCAAGGTCATCGGCGTCATCGTGGCGGTCGGCTTTTCGTCCATCCCGCTCTATGTGTTGTTACGCGCCCACGTGATAGGAGTTTAGCCTTATGCTTGATGCAAAAATTCCCGATGGCCCCATGGCCGAGAAGTGGACCCGTCACAAATTCAACATGAAGCTGGTCAACCCGGCCAACAAGCGGAAGTTTAACGTCATTGTCGTCGGTACGGGCCTTGCCGGTGCCTCGGCGGCCGCCTCCCTTTCCGAAATGGGTTACCACGTTAAGTCTTTCTGTTTTCAGGATAGCCCCCGTCGCGCCCACAGTATTGCGGCCCAGGGTGGCATCAATGCCGCCAAGAACTATCCCAACGACGGCGACAGCGTGCACCGCCTCTTCTATGATACGGTCAAGGGCGGTGATTATCGCTCCCGCGAAGCCAACGTCCACCGGTTGGCAGAAGTCAGCGTCAACATCATCGACCAGTGCGTGGCCCAGGGCGTGCCCTTCGCCCGTGAATACGGTGGCTACCTGGACAACCGATCCTTCGGTGGTGCCCAGGTATCCCGTACTTTTTACGCACGGGGCCAAACGGGTCAGCAGTTGCTGCTCGGGGCCTACAGCGCCCTGATGAAAGAGTCGGCCCGGGGTAACGTGGAGCTCTTCACCCGCCGGGAAATGCTCGACCTCATCGTCGTGGAAGGGCGCACCGTCGGTATCGTGACCCGAAACCTTATCACGGGTCAGATTGAGTCCCACACGGCCGATGCCGTTATCCTGGCCACCGGTGGCTATGGCAACGTATTTTACCTTTCCACCAATGCCATGGGTAGCAACGTGACGGCTGCCTGGCGGGCTCATCGCCGGGGTGCCTACTTCGCGAATCCGTGCTACACCCAGATTCACCCCACCTGTATTCCGGTACATGGTGATTTTCAATCCAAACTCACGCTCATGAGTGAAAGCCTTCGTAACGATGGCCGCATCTGGGTGCCGCGCAACGAAGGGGATACGCGACGTCCCTCGGAGATTCCCGAGGAGGAGCGTAATTACTACCTGGAAGAGAAATACCCCAGCTTTGGTAACCTCGTTCCCCGTGATGTCGCCTCGCGCAACGCCAAAGAATGGTGCGATAAGGGCTTCGGCGTTGGGGCTACCAAGACCGCTGTTTACCTCGACTTCCGGGATGCCATCGCGCGGGATGGGGAAGACACGATTCGCGCCAAGTATGGCAACCTCTTCGATATGTACGAGCGCATCGTAGATGACAATCCCTACCAGACGCCCATGATGATTTACCCGGCGGTGCACTACACCATGGGGGGGCTCTGGGTCGACTACAACCTCATGAGTAACCTTGATGGACTCCACGTGTTGGGCGAGGCCAACTTCTCTGACCACGGCGCGAACCGTCTCGGCGCGAGCGCCCTAATGCAGGGCCTGGCCGATGGCTACTTTGTGATTCCCTACACCCTGGGTGACTACATTGCCAAGGCCGGCCCGGCCGGCATCGGCACGGATCACCCGGAGGTGAAACGGGTCGAAGAAGAGGTTACCGGTCGTATCGACAAGCTTGTGAATTCCAAGGGCAAGAAGACCGTCGACGAATTCCACCGTGAACTGGGCCTCATCATGTGGGACAAGTGCGGCATGGCCCGGAACGAAGCAGGCCTCAAAGAGGCGTTGCAGAAGATTCCCGAACTTCGTGCTGAGTTCCACGAAAATGTGAATGTAACCGGATCTCCGGGCACCTTCAATCAGGTGCTCGAGCGGGCCGGGCGCGTATCCGACTTTCTGGAGTTTTCCGAAGTGATGGTGCGCGATGCCCTGCACCGGGGCGAGTCCTGCGGCGGCCACTTCCGCGAGGAAAGCCAGACCGACGAAGGTGAGGCCAAGCGCAACGACGACGAGTACTGTCACGTGAGCGCCTGGGAATTCAATGGGGTGGACAAGGAACCCACCCTGCACAAAGAGCCGCTGACCTTCGAAGAAGTCGCGCTTACCCAGAGGAGTTACAAGTAATGGCCGGAAATACCATTAACGTGACCTTGAAAGTATGGCGTCAGGCCGACAAGAACGCGCGGGGTGCCTTCGCCTCCTACAGCGTCAAGAACATTTCCACCGATGCCTCATTTCTGGAGATGCTCGATGTGGTCAACACGGGCCTCGAAAAAGAGGACAAAGACCCCATCGTATTCGACCATGACTGCCGCGAAGGTATCTGCGGCATGTGCGGTGCCGTGGTCAACGGGGTAGCCCATGGGCCACAGTCGGCGACCACCCTGTGTCAATTGCACATGCGCAAGTTTAAGGATGGCGAAACCATCGTCCTTGAACCATGGCGTTCGGCTGCCTTCCCGGTCATTAAAGACCTGGCAGTAGATCGGACCGCCTTCGATCGCATCATCGAAGCCGGTGGTTTTATCTCGGTGAAGACGGGCCAGGCTCCCGATGCCCATGCCGTCGCCGTGCCGAAGATAAAAGCGGACGCCGCCATGGACGCGGCCTCCTGCATCGGCTGTGGCGCTTGCGTCGCGGCATGCCCCAATGCATCGGCAAGCCTTTTCACGGCGGCCAAGGTGACCCAGTTTGCCAAACTGCCCCAGGGTGATCCCGAGCGTCGTAGCCGGGTTGTCGCCATGGTGGAACAGATGGACCACGAGGGTTTCGGGAGTTGCTCGAAGCACTATGAGTGCGAGGCGGCTTGTCCGAAAGAGATCAAGGTTGAAAACATTACCAACATGAACCGCGAGTATATGCGCGCTCTGGTAACCCGGGACTGAGTCCCCCGACATAAATTGACGATGATTGGCCCGTTTGTAGTGTCCCTGCAGACGGGTTTTCTACATGCTCCATGATGCTGCAGAGATGCTCTATACATTTCCTGTGCGGCAAGTGCATAATACAGTCAGGTTTCACGAATCGGGTGATGTTGGGATGCTTGGGGCTACTTGACGTTATCCGGAACACTCCTCGTTGGGTAGAGAGTAGTAGTGACCGCGTTGTCAAGTGTGCTGGAGACAGAGAAGTACCGAATCATACGGGAGCTGGGAAGAGGCGGCATGGGTGTCGTGTATCTCGCTGAAGATGCACGTCTAAAGCGGGAAGTCGCCCTGAAAGTGCTCTACGAGCATCTCAATAAGCAGTCCTCTTTCGCCGAACGTTTCCAAGAGGAAGCCCGGTCCGTTTCCACCCTTCACCATCCCAACATTGTGTGCGTGCATGGGCTGGAGGTCGAAGGCAACACGGTGGCCATCGACATGGAATTTGTCGAAGGCCAGTCCCTGGACCAGCTTTCAGCAAGTGCCCGTATATCACCCCATATGGCCGTTTCCATCGCCCGGGACGTACTAAGCGGTCTCGTTGCTTGCCATCAGATTGGTATCGTGCACCGCGATATTAAACCGAGCAATATCCTCGTGGCACTTGACGGCACGGCCAAGCTTACCGACTTCGGTCTGGCCACGGCCTACGCCTCCCACCTGGAGGATACGGTCAAGGGCAATACCTCCACCGGTTTCTATATGGGCACCCCGCGCTACATGCCGCCCCAGGCATGGGAAGGAGGCCGACCAGAGCCCTTCTGGGATCTCTATTCTTTTGGTCTGGTGCTCTACGAATTGATCACGGGTAAATTGGTGTTTTCGGGGGATAACCCCATGGAAATCGTCAAGAAACAATTCACCGAGCCCATGCCCGACTTGCTCCCCGTTACGCGCATGGTCTCCCCGGAACTCGTGGAAGTACTCGAGGCCATGCTGAAATCGGCATCGAAGGACGCTACCCACGGCGCGATGGACATCTTGCGCGATTTGGAGCAGACGCCGGAGTGTAAGGAACTCAGTGACAGCAACGGTTCCACCACGATAACACTGCCGCCCATACGTCGGGTGAGCGCACGTGCGGGGGCCCGCTGGCGCCGCGCGTGGAGGAGAAGCCGTACCGTTTGGATGGGGGCGATGGGGGGCATTGTCTTGGCGGGTCTGGCGCTTCTTGCCATTCAGACCTGGCCGAATCCGTCCCCACCCGTGTCGGATAGTCCACCCTCGAGGGTTTTGACCTTTTCTGACCTGGCAACAGGAAGCGCCGCCTACGTCAATGGGCGTCTCGTCGCCATGGGGGGAGCCATGGAGGGCATGGCCGAAATGGGTGCGTGGCGTGTATCCCTTGATAGACAAGGAAAGCCCGAATCGATTTTAGGCTACACCGATGCTGGTTTCTGGGTGATCGACGCGGTATCGGAAATTCAGCCCGATACCTGGCGTGTTTCGGGGGGCTGGGCCCGATACGTGCAACCCGAGAGTCGGCGTATGCAATACGGTACGTTGGAAGGTCGCCTCGACTGGCAAGGAGGAAGTGATGCCATGTCCGTAACTATGCTCTGTGCCAACGACCTTTCTAACTTGCGCAGTCAGGTGAATCTTGTACTATTGCTGAAAGAAGCAAACAAAGATACGATCCCCTTCGTTCGTAACCTCGAAGCAAACGACCGTCTTCAGACTATGTTGTACACCTACTTGCTTTCTCGGAATCTGGCGTGGGCAGACCGGATAGAGGCACTCATGCCGGCGACGCGTAGTGGCCGCCTTATTGCGCCGCGAATTGAGGATAGCGTTACCATGGATGGTCGGCTTGATGAGCCCGCGTGGCTGAAACCGTACTTTCACGATCAGGGCAGAATCGGGAGCGCGGAGTCGGAATCGCCCGCCCGCGGTCCTCGTTTACTGGCCCGTTGGACGGATGAGGATGTGTTTATCGGCGTGCGTGTCGATGAGCGCCATGTGGGATCCCGTTTTGAACTGGCCGTAATGCCGTCCATCGGGAGCGGCCTGACGGGAGCCTATCACTTTCATGCGACATGCGACGCAGCAGCGATTACGCAGCGGCACTTCTACGAGACCGAGAAGGAACGGCTGTGGGATGAAAAATGGGGTTTCAATTGGGAAATGCAATTGTCTGAAAGTGAAAACGGAACGGATGTAGAGATTCGAATTCCCCGATTGGCCTTTGAAGGTGCCCAGGCACCTGTCGAGGGTACCCGTTGGCGCTTGAACGCCCGATGGTATGTCGGGGATAGGGATGCTCCGGAGTTCCTTATCGGGCGCTGGGGTGACATCGACATCCGTCTGCTCGAGCATGGGGCATTGCTCGAATTCTCAGGAGTCTCAGAATGAACAACCTGCGACAGGCTATTTCAGCATGTATGATGATAGCGTTGGGCACTTTCGCACTATCAAGCACCGCCGAGGAAGGTGGATTCGTGCCGCTCTCATCGGCCCCAGAGTCTCTATACGTATTTGGAGACTACCTCTATTGTTCCGCAGAAGATGGCGTCCATGGCAGAGAGCTTTGGCGGGTGTCCATTCCTGAGGGGAAGCCCGAACTTGTGGCCGACATTACGCCGGGTGAACGTGGCAGTACGATTGAGCGTTTTTTCACGTTTAAGGGAAAATTGTACTTTCGGGTCGCAGACCGGGACCACGGCGGCGAGCTCTGGTGGAGCGACGGCGAACCGACCGGTGTTACGGAGCGAATCGCCCGTTTCGAAGAGGGGGTTGACAGGTACGGAATGCGGAGTTTTCTGGGAGAGGTGGGGGGAAAACTGTTTTTCACGGTAGGGAATTCTCACAGTTGGAATAACATATACACCGCCGATGGAACGCGATCAGGTATCGTTCCTTTCCTCCTTGAGGGGGGGCGCAATCTGAGTACAGGGGGCATTGACGGCGTGCGCAGTGGCCCCTATTTATTCTTCGACGGTGGGGGTGATTTGGGGGGGGATCGGTGTGAAGGTTTTTGGCGTACCGACGGGACCAGCGCGGGTACGATTTTTTTGTCTTCATCCACGGTCCCTGTTGGCGGGTTTCAGGCGATGGGTTCCAAGGGGGTGTTCTTTGTGGCCAAAACGGATGCCGAGGGAGCGGAGCCCTGGTTTAGTGGCGGTACGCCGGAATCCACGTTACTGTTGAGGGATATCTGGGAGGGGGAGGAATCTTCAAATCCAAGTGATCCTGCCTATCTGGAAGTCCTTTCGCACCCAGATCGTTCTCGGGCATTTTTCCGCGCTTCCCATCCGGATTATGGGGACGAATTGTGGGAGACCGACGGCACACCCGAAGGCACGAAATTGGCCTTTGATCTTGTCGAAGGCCGGGGTAGCAGTTCGCCCTATAAGCTCACGGCCTTTGCGAATTGTATCTTTTACAATGCCCGTACCGATGAGAAGGGCACCGAGCTGTGGCGGCTTTCACCGGGTAGTCCCTGGGCGACCCATCGGGTAACCGACGTCAATCCCGGGTACCTCTCATCCAATCCGTACGCCTATGCGCAAGCCCAGAAGGAAGACCGAATTGTTTTCAGTGCTGCAAGTGATTACGGAGAAGAACTGTGGGTATCGGATGGAAATGAAGATAGCACAAAGTTGCTCGCCGATATAGTCGGGGGTCCGGAGAGTTCGGATCCCTACCATTCAATTAATATCGGAGGGTGGGTTGCATTTACCGCCTTCGATCCGGTCCACGGAAAGGAGCTATGGATTACCAACGGGGATAGTGAGACTCGCCGCTGGTGTGATATTTACACGGATGACAGTGAAAATCCGTCGTCCTCACCGGAGCTCCTCACCCCACTGGGAGATCGACTGCTCTTTGTGGCAGACGATGTGAAGCATGGGCTGGAGTTGTGGGTGACCGATGGTGAGGCATCGGGGACCCATCTGTTGATGGATGTTTATCCCGGACCGGCCGGTAGCCAGCCCACCGAATTGACGGCGGTCGGAGACCTGGCTTATTTTGCGGCGGAGGCACCGGAGACCGGTGTCGAACTCTACGTTACGGACGGCACGGTATCGGGGACCGCATTGGCCATGGACATCCATCCATTGGCCCCCTCGTCTGGACCCAAGCACTTATTTGGATGGCGGGGAAACCTGATATTCAGCGCGTCGAGGCCTTATGACGGGGAGGAGCCCTGGATTGTTCGGCCGGGCAGGAAGCCCGATATCCTACAAAACATCCGTGCCGACGGTGCGTCGAGCAATCCTCGGAATTTCGCCGCTTGGAAGGAGCACGTCTATTTTCTGGCCGATGACGGCATTCACGGGGAAGAGTTGTGGCGTACGGATGGATCCAAAGAAGGCACGGTCTTGTTTAAAGACGTTGTCTCCGTGCCCTATGAAACGTTGTCCTATCAGATGATTCAGCCAAACGGGGAGAAGCTCTACCTCTCTTTGACGACGCCCTCGTATGGTAGGAAACTTTGGGTCATGGACGGCGAGAGCGGCCCACCGCGCCTGGTAGAACGCACCACGTCGCGTCACCGCATTCGCGCTCTTGGAAAATAGAAGCGCTGAGGTGTTGTACACGGGTAGTGCAATGTGGGCATAATGGGCGGTAGGACAATGTGGTGACAGGGATGGTGGGCTCTTGGTCGTTGGTGAGAATGGCGAAAGTCGGGGACGATGCCTACGCTTGAGAATGAATTGGAGTCTGAGAAGTATCACGTGCTTCGCGAGTTGGGGCGCGGTGGGATGGGTGTGGTCTATCTTGCGGAAGATCTCCATCTTCAACGTCAAGTCGCGCTCAAAGTCCTCTATGAGCACCTCTATCGTGAAACGGCTTTCGTAGAACGATTTCGTGAAGAAGCCCGTTCCGTGTCTACATTCCATCATCCCAATATCGTATGTGTCCACGGGCTCGAACAGACGAACGGGGTGGTGGCCATCGACATGGAATTTGTGGACGGCCACTCGTTGGATATCCTCAGTGGCACCAACCAGATGACGCCCCATATCGCCGTATCAATAGCGCGGGATGTGTTGAGTGGTCTGGTGGCCTGCCATGGACTTGGTATCGTTCATCGGGATATTAAGCCCAGCAATATCCTCCTGCAGCATGACGGGACGGCCAAGTTAACGGACTTTGGTCTGGCCACGGCCTATGCGTCTCATTTGGAGGCCACCGTTCGCGGGAATACGTCCTCGGGTTTTTACATGGGGACGCCCCGCTATATGCCTGTCGAGGCCTGGGAGGGAGGCGAGCCCAAGCCCATGTGGGATGTCTACTCCTTCGGAATCGTGTTGTACGAGCTCCTGTCTGGAGATGCGGCCTTCGCCGGTGAGAATCCGATGGCCATCATGAAGAAGCACCTGACGGAGCCACTACCGCTCATCCAGAGCGTGGCGGTCGGGATTTCCGATGAACTTGCGGATCTCGTCGATGCGCTGGTTCGTGAGCCGACCGACAGTCTGCTGACGAGCGCAGAGGCCTTGCGGGTGCTCCAAGAGACGCCTGAGTACGCTGAGCTACAGGATAGCAATGTGGTCACGACGATCTCCGTCTCTCCCTTGCGTCGTTCTCTACTTCGTGCCCGTCGTGTGAAGCCGCAGAAGCGGGGGGTTCTCATTGGTGTGCTATTGACCGCGGCGATGGCGGTATTACTCGTGGTCATGATGATGAGTGGTCGTGATTCCGCTCCGCAACCGCAGCCGCCCTCAGGTATGGATCAGGCAGTACGTTTTCTAACCTTACAGGGGAATGACGATAGCTCTACCGACGAAGTCTGGATGGTGGAGAAATTGCCGAATTCCCAAGACTTGCGGATTAGTGGTTACTCGAAGGTCTGCCTGATGAACCTGGAAGCGCGGTCATCGCGGCCGGGCGCCTGGGAGCTCAGCGGCGGATGGGCAGAGTTGGTCTATCCCCAGTCCCGCAGTTTTCAGTATGGCACCGTGCGGGGCAACTTTTATTGGAAAGACCAGGAGAACGATGCCTATATCGATATGGAACGTATCCGGGAAGCCGATGGCCTCCGCACCCGCCTGATTTTGCCGGGCGAACCATCCGGCGACGTGCGGAGTCAATTCGATTTTCTGCGTGGGCTCGAAAGCCAGGAGTTTCTCCAATCCTTGATTTACAACGAGCTGTTGGATGCCGGCAGTTTTGCCTGGGCGGTTGCGTTGGAAGAGTTGCTCCCCGCATTACCGCGCTCTCGGTATGACATTCCATACGGTGCCGGCAACGTGGTCGTCGATGGCAAGCTGGAAGAGGACCTGTGGGTCAGGGAGTATTTTTACCCCAATGGCGGTACGCTCGGTGACGTTCCTCCTTTCGAGGAGATAGTTCCAGCGACACTGAGGGCACGATGGCGCGAGAGTGGGATGGTTATCGCAGCCCACGTCGATAGCGTTGATCCAAGTCTGCGCTTTGAATTGGGGTTGATGCCGGGGCTTGAAGTGTCAATGAAGCATTCTGGTCGACTCGTTCTCGAGTGCAACCAGAAAGGGGATTCGACCTTCCAATACTATGTAGAAGGTGTCAGAAAGCCCAATTCGTTTCAATGGCCGGTGGGACTGCATCAGGCTGGCGAACGAACACACATCGAAATGGAGATACCGGCATCGCTTTTGGAAGAGTCAGCCCGGGCCGTTGCAGGGAAACGGTGGCGAATAAATGCGCGTTGGACGCGGGGCGATGGTGCCGGCTCACGGGAGGTGGTGGCGCGGTGGGGCGATAGCGCATTCATCTCGTTGGAACATGGTGCTCTCTTTGTTTTCCAGGAGGCAAACGACTGACGCGCACGCCTGCCCGGCGTAGCGGCAAAAAGGAAGCTGTGATGGACGGAGCAACACGTGGTCTGTACGGGGCGATGATCATACTGATGATGCTCGTGGGACCGTGGGTTTACGCGCAGGGAAATGATTTCGAACCACTGTCTTCCAATCCGGAAGAAGTGGTCGTCATGGGCGATTGGGTTTATTTCAGTGCGGATGATGGGCGCCGTGGTCGAGAACTGTGGCGCTCAGATATCGACGGCAATGCGGAGTGTATAACGGAACTGACGCGCGGGGCGGAGGGCTCCGAAATCTACGCCTTTTATCCCTTTCGAGGCACGCTCTATTTTGGCTATCGCCCGGCCGGGGAAAAAGGGCAGTTGTGGCGTTCTGATGGTACGGCGGCCGGAACCGTAATGGTCAGCCGTTGCGTTGTAGAAGATCAAATACAGTCATTTAACGAGATTGTCGATCACACAGAGAACTCCTTTTTCTTTACGACTGGGGAAGATGTGGGCAGCAAATTACTGTGGCAAAGTAATGGCACGGAAGAAGGTACCAAACTGATACGGGAGGCGGGGGCGCGAAATCCTGTGGCGTTCAACTCCTTTCATGGCACTACCTCGGGTGAAGATCTGTATTTCAATATGGATTGGAAGAAGAAGTCTGCTATCGCTCGCGTCGATGGTGCGACCGCCCTCGCTCATGTGATTCGCGGCTTTGTTTCAGAGACGAACTCTTATTTTACGATGGACTCAGGAGACGTGCTCTTTCAGGGATGGGGGCCGGATACCGGGGGAGAGCTTTGGCGGACGGGACCAACGTCTGATTCCTGCCAACTGGTATTGGATATCTATCCTGGGCCGGAATCGTCGGGCCTCGGGGATATGCACCGCTTCGTCTCGGACCCTTTCGGTGTTAAGATTCTGTTTGTGGCGAAGAGTCCGGATTATGGTCGGGAGTTGTGGACGACCGATGGTACTCCCGAAGGAACGAGGCTTTGGAAAGACCTGTTGGAAGGGGCACCCAGCTCCAATCCCTATCGACTGATCTCAGAGCAAGGTGTCCTGTTTTTCGTGGCTATCGGTGAGGGTATCGGCAAAGAGATGTGGCGTTACGGTGCCAATACGGATGCGTTCCGAGCCATTAGTGACATCAATCCGGGGCTTGGCAGCAGTGAGCCCTACGCAACCTGGCTGACGAGTTCTGGACTTTACTTCAGCGCGCAAGATGAGTATCAGGATGAAGAGCTCTATTGCTTCGACGGTAACGAGAAACACGCGGTCCGGGTGGCAGATATCTACCCTGGTCACACCAGCTCCTACCCCTCCTACACGACTTCCTTTGGCGGCGCTATCGTTTTCGTGGCGACGAATCCCATTGAGGGGCGCGAGCTCCAAATCAAGCATTCCAACGAAGCACACCGCGTCTTAGTCGACATCTGGAGTGATGGCAGTGTCAATCCGGCGTCTTCTCCAAACCAGTTTACCGTTTTCGGTGACCGGATGGTTTTCGTGGCGAATGATCTGCAGCATGGGAATGAGTTGTGGGTGAGCGACGGGACCAGCACAGGCACGGTGCTGCTGAAAGATATACTTCGTGGCCGTAAGAGTAGTAACCCGAGCCAACTGACCGTCGTAGGCGACCTGCTTTATTTCGTCGCAGATGACGGTATTCATGGCTATGAGTTGTGGCGTACCGACGGGACCACTGAGGGGACGACATTGCCGTTTGAGATCGCGTGGCCAGTGTCTCCGGAGATTAGACACCTCACCGCATTCAAGGGAAATTTGCTCTTTCGCGCGAACCGGGAAGCGGAAGGAGCCGAACTCTGGATCGTAAGGCCAGGGAGAGAGCCGGATGTGCTCAGAGATATCAACGCAGGTCCAGACTCCAGTAATCCCAGCGATCTCGTAGTCTGGAACGACCATGTCTACTTTCAGGCCGACGATGGGATAAACGGCGCTGAAGTTTGGCGCACCGACGGGTCGGAGAAGGGAACGGTGATGCTGAAAGATGTGGTGAGCGTGCCCTTGAAAAAGATTAGTGCCCGGGAAATGCAGCCCGGGTTGGGGCGCTTGTTCTTGGCCGCAGAAGTGGATGATGCCGGGGCGGAAGTCTGGTCCTACTCGGAAGCGGGGCACGCATTTTCGCCCGTTCGTGATATTGCATCCCCTTCCGCTTTTAACGTATTAAACCCGGCCTACCCCTCGGCTCCATAAGAAAGGCGCCCACCGGAGTGGGCGCCTGGATTGCTACGTGCGTGAAACCGCTACCGGGTTATTCATCCGAGGCAGGTTCCGCGTCTGCCGGTGTCGTCTCTACATCAGAAACCGTATCGGCTACATCGTCTTCCGCTTTTTCTGCGATGGCCTTTGCCACGGCACTCACCTTCGCCCCTTCTTGAGGCTTCATGATGCGTACGCCTTGGGTGTTACGACCAATCGTGCGGATGTCTTTAACCGACGTGCGGATGACGATACCATCGGTCGCCACCAATACCAACTCGGCGGCATCATCGACGGTCATCATGCTGACCACGTTGCCGTTACGCTCGGTGGTCTTAATGTTGATGATACCCGAGCCGCCACGGTGCTGCAGTCGGTATTCACCCACCTTCGTGCGTTTGCCGAAGCCATTTTCGGTGATGCTCAACACCGTGCTTTCATCCTGGGCTAGGGACATGCCGACGACATAGTCTCCTTCTGTCAGGCGAACGCCAATCACACCCCGTGCCGTGCGGCCCATGGGGCGGGCATCTTTCTCCGGGAAGCGGATGGCCATGCCCTTGTAGGTAGCAATGAGCACGTTGTCTTCGCCCGACGTAAGGGCTACGTCCATCAGTTCATCGTCTTTGTTGAGGTCCAAGGCGATGATGCCGGTGGTGCGTGGATTGCTATAGGCCTTGAGCGAGGTCTTTTTCACGATGCCCTGACGGGTCACCATGAATACGAAGAGATTCTCATCCTGCAGGTCGCGAACGGGCAGGAACGTGGTCACCACTTCGTCACCACCCAGGTTAAGCAGATTCACCATGGCGCGTCCACGGGCTGTACGGCTCATCTTGGGCAGTTCATGGACCTTCCGCCAATAGACCCGGGCCTTATTGGTGAAGAAGAGCATGTATTGATGGGCGGAGGCGATAAAGAGGTCTTTGACGAAATCTTCGTCTTTCGTGTCCATGCCCGAAACGCCGCGACCACCGCGCTTTTGCTTGCGGTAGGTGCTTACCGGAAGGCGCTTAATGTAGCCCTGGTTGGAAACCGTCACCACCATGTTTTCATCGGCGATGAGGTCTTCAATGTTGAACTCGCCCTCATCTTCCACGATGTCGGTGCGCCGTTCGTCGCCATGTTTTTCTTTGACGGCAATGATCTCTTCGCGGACGACGGCCAGAATATTCTTGCTGCTGGACAGGATGGTGCGATAGCCTTCAATTTCCTTTAAGAGCTCCGCATATTCCGTTTCCAACTCTTCCCGTTCCAGGCCCGTCAGACGGCGCAGACGCATGGCCAGGATGGCGTTGGCCTGGAGGATGGAGAACTCGAAGCGCTCGATGAGACGATCGCGCGCTTCATCGGAATCTTTCGAGGCACGGATGATCTTGATAATCTCATCAATATTGTCGATGGCCTTCAGGAGGCCCTCAAGAATATGGGCGCGGGCTTCCGCTTTGGCCAGCAGGAAACGGGTCCGACGCTCGACGATTTCCGCGCGGTGTTCGATATAGTAGTGAATCATCTCCGCCAGGTTAAGCACCTTTGGCGTGTTCGCTACCAGCGAAAGGAAGATGATACTTGCCGTCGATTGAAGCTGAGTGTGCTTGTAGAGCTGATTCAAGACAACTTCCGGCTCTTCGCCTTTGCGCAATTCAATGACGATGCGCATGCCGTCTTTGTCGGACTCGTCCCGGAGGTCGGTGATACCTTCCACCGTCTTGCTGCGAACCAGGTCAGCAATCGATTCAATCAGGCGAAGCTTGTTCACCTGATAGGGAATTTCCTGGATGATGATGCTCTGCTTGCCCTGGCCACCTTCCTTCTTCGACTCCACCGCCACACGGCCCCGGACCTTAACGCGGCCACGGCCCGTGCGGTAGGCATCCCGGATGCCCTTACGGCCCAGGATAACGCCACCCGTCGGGAAATCAGGGCCGGTCACATATTTCATCAGGTCGTCGGGCGTCGCCGTAGGATTGTCGATACGGTGGATGACGGCATCGCAGACTTCGGTCAGGTTGTGGGGCGGGCAACTCGTTGCCATACCCACGGCGATACCGTAGGAGCCGTTGACCAGCAGATTGGGGTAGGCAGACGGAAGGACCGTCGGCTCCATGAGCCGGTCATCGAAGGTCGGCTGCATGTCAACGGTTTCTTTGTCCAGATCGGAAAGCATCTGGGCCGTAATGGATTCCATCCGCGCTTCGGTGTACCGATAGGCCGCCGCATTATCCCCGTCGATGGAACCAAAGTTACCCTGGCTGTCCACAAGGGGATAACGCATGTTCCAAGGCTGGGCCATGCGGACCAGCGCATCGTATACGGATGAATCACCGTGCGGGTGATACTTACCCAGCGCCTCACCAACAATGTTGGCGCACTTCCGGAAGGCACGCCCTTTGGTGAGGCTCAGTTCCTGCATCACATAAAGGATGCGTCGATGCACGGGCTTCAGTCCATCACGCACATCGGGCAAGGCACGACTTACGATAACGCTCATGGAATAGTCCATGAACGAGTTCTTCATTTCCTGCTCGATGGCTATCGGCTCAATTTTGTCTTCTGTACTCATTCCATGTCCTTACGGTCACGTTGTCATGCACCGAATTTACTCGCGCGCTAAGTCCTCGGCTATTTCCTTTTGCAAATCATCGAGCTTCGAAAATACGCCTAATTTGGCCGCCCAGTGCTGCAAATATTCCCAATCCAACGCATGGGAATTGTTCTTCAATATTCCGTACACATCGCGAAGTTGTCGTT
>JAUIMA010000010.1 GCA_030432675.1 Candidatus Hydrogenedentota bacterium
AGGAGAAGGAGAAGGAGAAGGAGAAGGCGAAGGCGAAGGCGAAGGCGAAGGTGAAGGTGAAGGTGAAGGCGAAGGCGAAGGTGAAGGTGAAGGTGAAGGTGAAGGTGAAGGTGAAGGTGAAGCGCCAATGACGATATCGCAGGTGGCGGCCGGTCTGACGTCCGGCTTTGTGGCGGCGGATCTCAATGATGACGGACAACTGAGTTTCAATGAGGCCGTGCAAATGGTGGCTACCTTGACGGTGGCACAGTTTGACGCGATTGATGGCAATCGGGACGGATTTCTGAGCAGGAGTGAATTGGAGGCGGCCCAAGACAGCGATGGTGGCGAAGTTCCGGCAGGCTGTGCGGCGACAAAGCGCTGGGTCGGGAAATCATTCGGCGACCTTTTCTTGTTGGGCCTCTCGTTGATAGCCCTTCTGGGGATGTCGCGGTGGAGGAGTAGGGAGGTCGGCTGACGTTCCCATCTGTGACGTCTGTACGATAGCGTTGCGGCGGGATCGGGCCGCGTTGTGGGGGCCGTGCTGCGCCTTCTTGTTCGCTGGGGCGTCCGAGTACGGCGTACGCGCACAGGTGCGCATAATGTGGTGGGTGGGGGAGGTGCCGTGGGTTTTGCGGAGCGGGGCCGGTCCTGCGCCTGTTCCTGTCCGCGCCTTTGTGCACCTATAGGCCGCTATGTGCTACACTTTGCGCCTCATTTGTTTCCCATAGCCCCAACGGCGGAGTTGTACCTGAGCCATGTCCAACGGCAATTATAATCACCAGAAAATCGAGAAGAAATGGCAGGATTTCTGGCTTGAAAATAAGACTTTCAAGTCCGAAATCGACACCAGCAAGCCCAAGTATTACTGCCTGGACATGTTCCCCTATCCCAGTGGCGACGGCCTTCACGTGGGTCACCCCGAAGGCTACACGGCCACGGATATCATCTCGCGCTACAAGCGGATGAAGGGCTTCAACGTCTTGCACCCCATGGGGTGGGATGCCTTCGGCCTCCCCGCCGAGCGCCATGCCGTCCGCACGGGCGAGCACCCGGCCATCATCACCAACAAAAACTGTGACAATTTCCGCAAGCAGATTCAGGCCCTGGGCCTTTCCTACGACTGGGACCGGGAAATCAACACCACCGACCCCAATTACTACAAGTGGACCCAGTGGATTTTCAAGGTGCTCTACGACCGCGGCCTCGCCTACGAAGTGGAAGCGCCGGTGAACTGGTGTCCTGCCCTCGCCACCGTGTTGGCTAATGAAGAGGTCAAAGACGGTAAGTATGTGGACACGGGCGATCCTGTCGAAAAGCGCATGATGCGCCAGTGGATGCTCAAGATCACCGACTACGCCGAGCGCCTCTTGGACGATCTGGAAGACCTGGACTGGCCCGAAGGCATTAAGGCCATGCAGCGCGAGTGGATTGGCAAGAGCACGGGTGCCGATGTGGATTTCATGGTCGTGGGTTCCGGTGAAGTCTTCACCGTTTTCACGACCCGCCCCGATACGCTCTTTGGTGCGACCTATTGTGTTTTCGCGCCCGACCATCCCCTCGTGAAAACCATTACCACTGACGCCCAGCGGGCCGAGGTGGAGGCCTATGTAGAGGCCACGTCCAAAAAGAGCGCCCAGGACCGCATGCGGGATGATAAGGCCAAGACGGGCGTCTTTACCGGGGCCCTTGCCATCAATCCGGTCAACGGAAAAGATGTGCCCATCTGGATTTCCGATTATGTGCTTTCTGAATACGGCTATGGCGCCATCATGGCCGTGCCGGCCCACGACACGCGGGACTATGAGTTCGCCAAGGCCTTTGACTTGCCCATCACGGAAGTAATCTCCGGCGGCGATATCAGCAAAGAAGCCTTCACGGGCGATGGTACCCTGGTTAATTCCTCCTTCATCGATGGGATGGATGTGGCCAAGGCCAAGCAGACCATGATTGAGTGGCTCGACGAGCAGGGCATCGGCAAGGGCACCATCAACTACAAACTGCGCGACTGGCTTTTCTCCCGGCAGCGCTACTGGGGTGAACCCTTCCCGCTCATCCACCTGGAAGATGGCACCATCAAGACCATCCCCATGACCGATTTGCCCCTCACCCTTCCGGAGTTGGACGAGTACAAGCCCACCGCCGATGGCGAGCCGCCCCTGGCCCGGGCCACCGAGTGGTTAAACACGACCGACGCGGAATCGGGTGCCCCTGCCTTGCGGGAGACCAACACCATGCCTCAGTGGGCCGGTTCCTGCTGGTATTTCCTGCGCTATTGCGACCCGACCAACAACGACATGGCCTGGTCGAAGGAAGCGGAAGAATACTGGATGCCTGTCGACCTCTACGTGGGCGGTGCGGAGCACGCCGTGTTGCACCTCTTGTATTCCCGTTTCTGGCACAAGGTGCTCTACGACGCGGGCTACGTGTCCACCAAAGAGCCCTTCCAGAAGCTCTTCAACCAGGGAATGATCCTCGCCTATTCGTACAAAGACGAGCAAGGCAAATACCACTACCCCCACCAGGTGGAGAAAAAGGACGACGGCTATGTCGTCAAGGAAAGCGGCGACTCGGTCCACACGCAAATCGAGAAGATGAGTAAGTCCCGCTACAACGTCGTGAATCCCGATGATGTGGTGAAGGAATACGGTGCCGATGCCATGCGCCTCTACGAGATGTTCATGGGGCCCCTCGATCGGGACAAGCCCTGGACGGATGAAGGCGTGCAAGGGGTGCACCGCTTCCTCAAGCGGGTCTGGTCCCTCTTTATCGACCACAACTCGGGCGACCTGCACGAGCGTATCGTGGAGACGGGGGGCGATGCGTCCATGGTCAAGGAGTTGCACAAGACCATCAAGGCGGTGAGCCATGACATCGAAGGCATGCTCTTTAACACGGCCATTGCCCGTATGATGGAGTTTGTCAACGCGGCGATGAAGGTGAAGTCCATCGACCGGGCCGTCATGGAGCAGTTCCTCCTCTTGCTCGCGCCCTACGCGCCCCACATGGGCGAAGAGCTCTGGCACCGACTGGGCCATGGGGATACCCTCGCCTACGCGGCCTGGCCAGAGTGGGATGAATCCCTCCTCGTGGAAAACACCATGACGTTGCCCGTCCAGGTAAACGGCAAGCCCCGTGATACCATCGAAGTGGCCGCCGACGCCGACAAGGACACGATTCTCGCGGCCGCCAAAGCCGCGCCCAAGGCCCAGGGTTCGCTCGAGGGTAAGACGGTCGTGAAAGAAATTTATGTGCCCGGTAAAATTGTGAACCTTGTGGTGAAGTAAAGGTGAATAAGTGCCGGTGCTTTTCGTCTATGGCGATGGGGAGTCCCAGCGTGTGGGACGCCCCGATCGCAGGGTTTAGCCAGGAATAAGAAAGGTTGGTGTCCCGTGGGACTATTTGCCACACTCGTAAGTATCGTGTCGAGCATCGTTCAGTTTTTTGTATTTACGATACAGACCATTTTTACCGTGCTTTTTGGCACGGTATCCTGAAGTAGGCTGCCGCGCCCTCTGAAAGAAACGCTTTCGGGGGGCGCGTTGTATCTGCGTGTGGTCTGGACTAGACGCAGGTCGCGTAACACACCGCTATTCGGAACTTGCACTCTGTTCCAATCCCCAATGCCCCCGTGCCACGCGATGCCGAGTCCCGTGAGGTTTCGTGTGCGTGGAGGAATGGGGAACTAACCGTTACGAAAGTCATTCGATAAGGGCGTCCAGACGCCGTCACAGATACGTCGGTCACCCCGCTGGCTCTTGCGGACATAGACCCAGGCCAGCGTCGTTTCCTCCGCCACCAAAACGGGCGCGAGCACCCTTCGATAAAGACTCGGCCTGCCGGGCCGGAACCCCTCATAGTCGTCCAGGGGCGGTATGCTCACGGAGGGTGCGGAAAGGGTCACCACGTCCCCCTGCACCCAGTCCCAGTCACCTTCAGGCAGCGCACCCTCCGGCACGGGGAGGCGGTCTGCTGCGCGGGCATCATCTTCCGGGTTGGCCGTACCAACGGCGACCATGAATTCTTCCGGGATTTCCACAGAAGGATAGCCTGCGGGCACATGGTAGAGCCTGCCCCAGATCTCTGCCGGTACCGAATCAATCACCCACGGCGCAACGAGGTGGTGGTGGCTCGCCTCGGGACGGAGCGTTCCGTATAGGAATATAGACACCGTGCGGGGAAGTGCGTTTGGCATGGGGTCGTTACGATTCCGCGGTCGGGGTCGAGTGCCTGGGTGGGATGTGGCTCGAATCGCCGACGGCAGGCAGGTCAAAAGGCTGATAGTCGGTACTACCCCAGAAATACCAATGGTAGGTGGCGGTTTCCAGCGGGGCCGCAAATCGAAAGGCGACGACGGAGGGCCGTCCATCGGGAAGCACCTCCCGAATCATCACTTCCATGCCGTCCAGATTGACCGTGTCTCCCGGGGTGGCCGGTTCCAGGGCCGCACTACGGAACAACTCAGCCCAGGTCGGCAGCAGGAAGCCTCCTTCCGGCGCGAGTACCAGCGTGCGCTCATCTTCCCGCGTGACGGTGACGGACTGATTGCCGGCGGACAACATCCACGTGTTCTTCGGTACCGGCTGATTCAGCGAAGCGCGAAAAATGGTGATGCCGGGGCCCATGAGGTCGCTCATGGTGTGGACCAGCACGATGGTCTCATCGGCGATAGCGGCGTCCTGGGGGAGACTCGCATTCGCATCCTGTGCGGCGGCCTCCACGAAGGCGATGACGTAGCTCCCGAGCAGAAGCAGGGCAGGGGCAATGACCAGATGGGCAACAGCCCAGAAGCCAGCCAGTGCGCGTCTTCCCCAGGCGATATCCACGTGGCTTCGCACGTATTCAAGATAGGAGGCGATCAGGGCCATGCCACCCAGGGCGGGAAACATGAGCATGCGGTCTTGCGGCGATGTGAGGCACGCCGGGAGGGCGGCGAGGGTCATGCCGAGGAGCCAGAAGCGGGCCCGGGCATCCTGACGCAGAAGGGGCCAGAGCGCGAGCAAAACGATGGCCAGAAATACCAGCGCCACTACAAAGTAGACGCCCGACCAGGGAGAAGGCAGAAAATTGTAAAAGGTCGAATCGGGGAGTCCAAAGGCCCCGAAGAAGAGCACGGGAAGGCGCTCGGCAATTCGGTAGGCGAAGAGCAGGGGTTCGTCGGTGGGATTCACGTAGGCGCCAGAACCGAAGGCCCCATAACCCAGGTGCTGATAAATAACCCGCCAGACGATCACTACCACGCCGTAGGGCAGCAACGTCACGAAGCCCCGCCGGAAGCCCTTGGGGTCGACGAAGAGGGCGTAGGCGAAGAGGTAGCCGCCGATGGACACGGTGGCTTCCCCACAGAGGAGCCCAATACAGAGGGAAAGGAGGGCGACGGGCAGACCCCACCTGCGCCCACGCCGACGAAACTGGTCGTGACTCAGGAGTACGGCAACACCGAAGAGTGCCGTGAGGAGCGAGTTGCGCGCCGAGAGCCATCCCACGGGAATACCGCGCGCGTCGTCGATGGCGTAGAGCAAGAGGGCCAGCAGCGCCACGTGGCGGACATCTATCAGCTGGCGATAGAGTGCCGCGACCAGCACGAGCAGCAACCCGAAGAGGGCCATGCTGTGCACATGCATGGTCCAGGCCGTGTCGCCAAAGATCGTGTAGTCCAGCCAGTGCGACAGGGAGGAGAGGGGGCGCATGAAGGCCGTGTGGGTCTGTTCGCCGGCCCACCACGGGAGGAGCCCCCGGTCCATTCGATCTTGTCGGATGACGTCGTCGTCGGAGAAATGAAAACGGAAGGCATCCCAGGGGGCTTGCTCGACCTCCTCCATTCCCGGATAGCCCTGAAAGACGGCCCGCCAGTTGTGGTCGTCCGTTGCGAAGCCTACGAAGAGCGAAGGAAGGGTGAGGCAGAGTGCCACAGCGACGATGGCCCACGGGGCGGCGCGGTGATTCAAGCGGTCCATGATGAGCGGGATACGTTTCATGGGAGGGGGACTGACTCCAGGCCCGGATGTTCCAGGGAGCACATCAGGGACTATAAACGAAAACCGCCTTTCGCAACGGATCGCGAAAGGCGGCTGGATTAAAAGGGGAAATCTAGCGAGCGAGCTTCATCAGGTTGCCGCGATAGCTATCAGACTTCGTCGTGTTGCCGAGATCGGCCCGGTCGCCGATGTAGCCACGTTGCGCACGTTTCACATCACTCTCATTGGGGTCGATGGCCTTGCGGGCTTCCCAGGCAGCGGCACGTTCCGCGCGAATGGCCCGGGCGCTTTCTTTACGCATTTCGACTTTCGTATTGCCTTCCAGCGGGTAGTAATCCACGGCTTTCTGGGCGGGGAAGAAATACCAGCTGAACACGAAGTCGCTGCCATTGCGCAGGAACATATCCTCTTCGATGGCCGTGTTCAAATGTCCAAGGCGTTTGTAGTCTTCGGCAGGGGGCGCCGGGGCATAAACACCACCGCGATACATGCTTTCTCCGAGTTCCACCGTGCCACGGCGAACACCGCGCAATCCTTGAACGGAACCCACGAAGGGCACATGCATATTGCCGTCAACGAATTGGTCGCCGGTATTGTAAAAGAATGACTTTACACCCCGATAGAGCCACTTGTAGGGGCGGAGTGCCGGTTCTTCCGCATTGCCCAGCGGGCCACGGTAAGCGGGCTCCACACTGTAGCTCGGCAGTGCAATCGCAGCAAAAGCGAGTATCAAAACCCCGGTGAGTACGCGCATGATATTCCTTCCATGTCCATGGGGGAGTCCCCCCTCCACACGAATTTCTAGCTTCGTTGGAACCTATACTACCCCAAGTGGGGGCTAAAAGCAATGGTTTTTCACAGATTCTGTTAACTGAATAGCGCCCTCAAGGGGGATACTATCAGTTGTTTCCCGTAAATCCCACAAAATTCTTCCGCCCATTGCCCAGAAAATAACCAAAAAAGCTGTGAAGCCCATGATATTTGGCCTTTACATCGGACCAGGAACTGATATTACGAAGCATGCGAAGCATCTGGGTGGGGCGCAAATAGAATTCCCGAAGTCCGATGTCGACCAACTCATTGATATCTTCGTTGCTCAAGCCTTCCAGATTGATGGTGGGCGCCTGCTCGTAATCGTCCGTTACCCAATCGCGCCAATCTTTGGGAATCAGGGAACCCGACTCCTTGGCCCAATCATAGTAGGACGTGCCGGGATAGGCGACCACACCCGTAAACTGGGCGGTATCGATCTTAAGCTCTTTCGACATTTGGATGGTCTTCATGGCGGTCTCCCGGGACTCTTCCGGGCCACCTACCATGAAACAACCGTGGATGCGCAATTTCGCCTTTGCCGCATTTTCTGCAAAGGTATACATCTGGTCGACCGTCGTGCCTTTTTTCGTGTTGTTCAAAATCTTCTGGTCACCAAACTCGAAACCGACACAGAGCATGCGGCAGCCCGAACGTTTCATGAGTCGGAGGGTCTCCAGATCATTCAGGTCCACCCGCGCATTGGCACTCCAGGAGAGCTTGAGATCCCGACGGATGATTTCTTCACAGAGGGCCTGGAGGCGCTCTCGGGCGATTCGCATGGTCAGCGTATCATCCTCAAACATGACTTCACGCAGGCCGGGGATGATTTTCTTGTTGTATTCCATTTCGTCCACCACCCGTTCCACACTGTGGGTCCGGTAGCGGTGGCCGTTCATGACCTGGGGGATCTGGCAATAGGAACAGCGATATCGGCAGCCCCGGCCGGTAATGGCGGTGACAAAGGGAAAGAGCTTGGCGCCGTCTTTATAGTTGTTCATATCCAGGTGGTGCCAGGCCGGGAAGGGCAACTCGTCCAAATTCTCGATATAGGGCATATCGGGATTCTCTTTATAGACCTCCCCATCCATATAGGAGACGCCCTTACAATCCTGTACCGACGTCCCACCCGCAAGATCGCGTAGGATGTAATCGAATTCATGGCGCGCAACAGCATCCAAGGCACCATTGGCCGCACGCAGGGTCGATTCGGGTTCGGCGGAAACGTGGGGGCCCACCATCACATGAAGACCACCGACCGCTTCCTTGCACATGCGCGCCGACTCGATATCGGCGTAGATCGACGGGGTAGTGGCCTGATAGACCGTCATGTCGGGCTTGAAGGCCTTGAGGTGCTTCTCGATGAATTCGGGCGTGGGCATATTCATGGCCTGGGTGTCCATGAATAAGAGTTCATGGCCCTCCGCCTCGATAACGCCAGCGGCCGTCGCCAGATAGTCGGGGTGGCGCTGAACACGTCCGCGTGAGCGGGCAAACCACCGCGCCGACTTCGTGAAGTCTTTGCCAAACATTGGGTTAACCACTGCTACCCGCATTTTATGCACTCCTTGCATCGATTTTAGTGTGGATTGAATGCTCGTAAACCAAACAGTTCAAGGCCCTTAGATATTTCCGGTTCCTTCCGAAGCAATCTTATATTTCACGCTATGATTCAGTATAGCACAAGTGTTCGGTGTGTGCGCGAGGAAAATAAACCGGCGTCAATCGCGCCAGATATTGCCCAGATAGGGATTGGGTGGCGGAGTTTCCCTCTGGAGAATTTCAACCAATGTCGCGGCAAAGTCGGGCCGTATGGTCTGCTGGGGCAAGGTGGTTATGGGATGGAATGCGACCCCCACGATGCGCTCGTCAATGCCCAAGGCGGGGCGTCCCGCGCTTATCGTCGCCCGAAAGTATAGATTTACGATATGGCGCGCGCCGTCTGGCGCAATGGAGTCATTGGCGAATAAGAGGGGGCCTATCTCCGTTTCGATGCACAGTTCCTCCCGCAGTTCACGGGCCAGTGCCTCCGAGAGGGACTCTCCATAGTCGACTCCGCCACCGGGTAGCATCCAATAGGCGGTGCCATTTTTCTCGTGTTGGACCAGGAGCAGGGCGTCGTTTTCGACCACGACAGCGGCTACACGGATTCGGGGGTGTTTATCTTCGTTGCTCATCAGCGACCTGCTTGTTCCATCGGTGGGGGAGTAATCCTTGCAATAAAATGGGGTGACACGTAAGATGTTTTTCCGGCGCCATGGGCGGGTCACGTCCTGTGAGCGTAAGGCAAGAAAATCATGAAATGCAAACCCTACAAAAGGAAGAGCACCTATGAAATCTATTTCGTTCCGGCGCGGTGTCGCGTCGCTGGCCCTCGTAATGATGGCAGCCACCGCCATGACCTCGGCTGATGCAAAGACCGACGCCCTCTGGCCCCTCGAGTTTGCGGACAAGGTCCGTGAGAGTGGTGGTTCGGTCAGTTTCGTCTTTGGTGCAAAGCGCCCCTTCGCCCAGTGCCATGCCTCTACCGTGACGGAGATGAGCGACGGCCGTCTCATTGCCGCCTGGTTTGGCGGTACGGCAGAAAAAGACGATGATGTGGGCATCTGGTACGCCATCCAGGAAGAGGGTAAATGGAGCGCTCCCATCCGTGCGGCCAAAGTGGATAACACACCCCACTGGAATCCCGTGCTGATGACCGATGAGACCGGAGAGATTCACCTCTTCTTCAAAATCGGAAAAGAAATTCCCTATTGGCAGACCTATTGGATGCACAGCAAAGACGGAAAGACCTGGAGCGATCCGGAGGAACTGGTTGAAGGCGATAAAGGCGGCCGTGGCCCGGTGAAGAACAAGGCCATCATCCTGAAAGACGGGACCTGGTTGGCTCCGGCCTCCACCGAGCTGAATGGCTGGAATGCTTTCGCCGATCGCTCCACGGATCGGGGTAAGACCTGGACCCGTTCGGAGGATTTCGAAATCGACAAATCGAAGCTCGAAGGTAAGGGCGTTATTCAGCCCACCTTCTGGGAATCCAAGCCCAACGAAGTGCACGCTATGCTCCGCTCCACAGGCGGTCAGATTTGGCGCAGTGATTCGTCCGACGGCGGTAAAACCTGGACCCCTATCTACGACACGGGCCTGCCCAACAACAACAGCGGTGTGGACGCCTTGCTCCTCGAAGATGGCCGTCTGTTGCTGGTTTACAATCCCGTACCGGGCAACTGGAAAGCGCGCACGCCGCTGGACCTCGCCGTCTCGGAAGACAACGGCAAGACCTGGCGCACCATCGCCCACCTGGAAGCCGACGCCGATCTGCGCAGCGAGTTTTCCTATCCGGCTATCATCCGCACCAAGACGGGCATAGCCATTACCTACACCTACCAGCGTGAGCGCGTGCGCTGCTGGGAGATTCCGCTGGAAGCGCTCTAAGCGCGCAGTCAGCAGCTTACATAATCATATTTCTCCGGGAGGGTTCCAGGTGGAACCTTCCCGGTATTGTTTTGGGGCGCGATGGCGGGGGACGTTGAGAAAGAATCCATTAAGTTTCGTGCTTCTATGCCGATACACGGGGTATCCGCAACTATGGGTGCCTGAAATGGTGTGTTTACTCTTGACAAAAATGACAATCAGGCGCAATGATAAAGGGGGTGTGCCGCAGGTGCACATCATGCGGATCGCAGCAGTTCACCAGAAGGGCCCGGTATGAAGCGTAATGCCACGATTACCTTGCCCTATGCGCTCTGTCTCTCCCTGGCTATGGGAGCCGTTTTCCTGCTGGTCGGTGTGATTATCGGGGGCATGGCCTATCGCGATGGTCGGGCGGCACGTAGTGCGCTTGCCCAGGATGTCCTCACGGCTGCGCTCGAAAATGCCCAGGAAGAGCTCGCCAGACAATTTGATCCGGCGCGGGAGCATCTGCGTCTGGCACAACGCTGGATCGTTCAAGGGACGCTTCCCAAGGAGCGGGTGGGCAATTGGTCTACGTTATTGTTGCCACCACTGGAAGGCCGTAGCGGGGTAATCTCGTTGGGTGTCGTTACCGATGGGGGGCTTCTATGGCAAGCCAGTCGTCGGAGGGAAGGGTGGTCCGGTCGCTGGTCTGCCGACGCGGATTTCGAATCGCCTCCCGCCGAAACAACGTGGGATGCCTTCGGACGCTCCCTTCGTCATGGCGCGGGTAAGCTCTCGGAAATAGAGTCCGGGTATGTGACCGCGCTGCAGGCCTTTCGTGAGCGGAAAATACGCGACCCGGAGTATCTCTTTGTCCAGGCGCAGCGGGTGGACGCTGGGTTCACGACCGTGTTTCTCGCCATGGATCTGGGGAGCGTGTTGGGGGCGCCCGGAATCATCGCCATGGAGTTGCGTGTTGCCCGATTTATGGCGGGAGACCAGGCACAGGATGGGGCGGATATCGTGCTGCAATCGGATCCCGGCGGGACGCGACTGAGCTATTTGGAAGAGAGTCAGACCCGTGACTTGTTGACCACCAACGCCGTCCCGCATCACGCCAGTCTCGCGCTCCGAACGTTGTTTCCCATGCCATCCAATGAGCCGGGGGCCCGCTGGTACGGAGCCCGTCCTTATCGTGTCGGGCCAGATTATTCCTGGTGGGTGGTGGCATCCGTAGGGGAACGTGCCCTTCCGGAACCCGTATTGCCCCTGATGCAGTATGGCGTGGTGGGGTTGCTGGTCGGTCTTGCCGCTACGGTCGGGGTTGCCACCACAATGGGCCGGAAAATCAGCAGGCCCTTGTCCCTTATCGCCCGTCGCGCCAACGGCATTCAGTCCATGGATGAGCACTATCTCCCCTGGCCAAACTCGCCGTTTACGGAAGTGAATCAATTGACCACCGCCCTGGAAGACCTCTACGAGACGGCGGTGGAGCACCTGGATTACCACGATGCGCCCCTGGTCGTGTGGGGCCAGGAAGAGGAACTCTCGGGCACAGAAGGGGTAGTCGATGCCGAACCCTTGAAACGTCACATCAATCTGCATACCAGCGGGGACAAGGTGTCGCAGGGTGATGACGCGCCGTCGGGGCCTGTGATCAACGTCTCCAGCGAGGTGGGTGGGGTCCCCGCAGTACCGGCCGCTCAGTTACAAGTGCTTCATGGCTCCCGCAAGGAAGTCCGTCGCCTTCAGAGTCAGCTCGCGGGTGCCTACGAGGAATTGCGGACGGCTGACGTGCATTTTCAACAGGGCGAGACGCGCCAGAAACGGCAACGGGAGGCCTTGCGGGAACTGGACCGGCAACTCCAACGGGAGGGCGCGGTGACGCCCGAGACCTTACGCATCCTTCAATCAGTCCTGGAAGCCCGGGTTGTAGGGTTCTGGCGTCTGCAATCGGATCGGGAGTGGTTCCGGTTACGCCTTTCGACCGACGTTGATGCCGATCAGACGCCGCTTCCCAACCACGTCTTTCTTCGCGCCCTGTTACAAGAGGAACTGGTCGTGGCGACCCGTGACCTGGCCGGGGACCCACGATTTGCCCCCTTGCGGGAGCACCCGCAGTGGCACCATGCCCGAGGTGCCATGCTGTTGGTCCCCCTGAAATTTGGCGCTCATGTGTTGGGGTTCTTTGCCATCGAGCACGGGCGGCTCATGGGCGTGTGGAAAGGGGACGAAGAGACCTTCGCCTCCAGTTGTGCGATTCAATGCACTATGGTGCTGGGTGCGTCGCTCCAGATTAAGAGTGGCCTTCCGGTAGTCCCGACGCCTTCCGCAGACGGCGAGGGAGAAGGCCTCGTGGAGGAGGGCGAGGAGGAAATACGCTGGGAGACCGATCTGGCAGGGTGTTTCAAATCCATCGAGGGCAATCTCACCGGACTCCTGGGCTACACGGCACGTGACCTGCTCGGTCAACCCGTCACCTTCCTCTCCGAGACGGCGCAGGGAGAGCGGGACCTGGCACAGCTTCAACAGGCCTTGTCGGGTGCGCCCTGTACGGGCTATGAAACCACCCTTCGCACAGGATACGGAGAGGAGATCCGGCTGCATATTAGGGCAGAGGTCCTGCGGGATACGGCTGGGCGTGTGGCGGGAATTCGGGGCACAGCCCGCCCGGTAGCCATTCCGGTCCCCTGAGCAGCCTGATCAGGATTCTTCCATGCCGTATCGGCAATATGGTATAACCGTAGCCAGTTCTAAAATGCCTGTGTGGGAGTTCTTCCTCCCTGGAAAGCCCTCCACGTAAGGATTCCGCGCCCGACGGGCGCTCCTATGGAATCTCCGGCCAACGTCCCCAATATGCGTGGCAACCACCACCCATTGGGCCGTGCCATACTATCTCGTTGCGTTCGTGCAGGTCGGGATGCCGTGTGCACTCATACATAAGCAACAACCCAAAAGGAGTAATACGCACTATGTTTCGAAACGTTGTAATGGGGCTGACCGCGCTGCTGGGTGCAGTCGGCAGTTCATCGGCTGTGGCGGACACCGCTCCAGCAGTGGTGGGAACCTTTGGACAGGAGGTCGCCGCAACCTACACCACCGCAGAGGGGCTTCCCTCCAACGATGTTGCTCACCTGGCCATCGTGGAAGGCAAGGTCGTGGCGGTTACCGACAAAGGCGTCGCCCGCTTTGAAGGGGGCACCTGGAAGGTGGATCCTTATTCCACCCAGGATGTGCGCTTCAATGATGCGCTTTGGCGCGATGAATATCGCATTATTGCCTCGGATCGCGGACTTTACCGTCGCAGTGAAGATGGTGAAGCGGCTGAGTTGATCGCCGGTTCGGCCCATCAATTGGCCGAGTCGCCCGAGGGCATTATTTATGCCGCCACGGAGACGGGCCTGTACCAGGGCGACGGAACGTCCTTCAGCCCCGTAGAAGTGAACGATGGCATGGGCCGCACCTGGGGTACGAGTGATGTGCGCGGCGTGGCTTTCGATGGCGAAGGTCGTCTTTGGTTTGCAACGCTCGCTGGCGCCGCTGCCCTTTCGGGGGATGCCTGGACGTTCTACACGGGTCCGGACGGCCTGCCGTACAATGATTTTACCTGTGTGGGTGGTGCACCCAATGGGGATGTGTGGTTTGGTACCCATTTGGGTGCAATCCGTTACGACGGCGAAACGTGGTCTTATCGTCAGGGCCGTCGTTGGCTTCCCGATGACGACATTCGCGATATCGCTGTCGACGCCGAAGGCACGGCCTGGTTTGCCACGAGCAAGGGTGTCGGGGCTATCAAGCGTATTCCCATGACCTTGGCCGAAAAAGCTGAGTTCTACGAAAATGAAGCCGAGAAGTACATCCGTCGCACACCCTTTGGGTACCTCTCAGAAGTGTCCACCGCCGCACCCGGCGACCGCAGTGATATTACCTATCACGACAGCGACAATGATGGACTCTGGACCTCCATGTACGGTGCGGGCGAGGCCTTTGCCTACGGTGCTACCAAAGATCCCAAGGCCAAAGATCGCGCCAAGCGCGCCTTTGAAGCCCTTCGCTTTCTCCAGAAAGTGACCCAGACCGGTGACGTTCGTCCGCCCAAGGGCTATGTGGCCCGGACCATTCGCTCCACCGACCTGCCTGACCCCAATGACGGCCGGGTAGAGCGGGACAAGAAGCAGCAGGAAACGGACGACTCCGAATGGAAAGTCTACGAACCCCGCTGGCCCAAAAGTGGCGACGGAAAGTACTATTGGAAGAGTGACACCAGTTCCGATGAGCTGGATGGCCACTATTTCTTCTACCCGCTCTACTACGATCTGGTCGCGGAAACGCCCGAAGAAAAAGAGCGTGTCCGTGAGGTCGTTCGCGACCTGACCGACCATATCATCGCGCACAACTACACCCTGACCGACCACGACGGCACGCCCACGCGCTGGTCGGACTACAGCCCCGAATCGCTGAATCACAGCTGGGTCTGGTGGTCGGAACGTGGACTCAAATCGCTGAGCATGCTCTCCTACCTGACCGTAGCGGAGCACATGACGGGCGACCAGAAGTATACAGACCATATCAACAAGCTGATGGCCGAGCACGCCTTTGACACCAACGCTATGGTGACCAAGATCCAGCGCGGCGTCGGTTCGGGCAACCAGTCCGATGACGAGATGGCCATGATGTGCTACTACAACCTCGTCAAGTATACGAAAAACGAGGAATTGAAGCAGGACATGCTCTATTCCTTCTATTCCTACTACATCCTTACCCAGCCGGAGATGAATCCATTCTTCAACTTCGCTTATGCCGCGTTTGGACAGGACGCAACCCATAAGAATCCCTGGGGTGTCCATCCTATTCCGCCGTGGGATGGTTGGTTAACGGACAGCATGGACACGTTGCTGGACTTCCCGCTGGACCGATTCAACTGGTCTCATAAGAACAGCCACCGCTTGGACATCGTTCGCTTGAACCGTCAGGCGGCCTTCGAGCCTGCGGAACCGGATCAGCCCATCGGTCGCGGATACCGTAACAATGGCAAGGTGTTGCCCGTTTCCGAGCGGCACTTCAACCACTGGAATACCGACCCCTGGCGTCTCGACTATGGTGGCAACGGAACCCAGCTGGGTAGCGGAACGGTCTTTCTCCTTCCCTACTACATGGGGCTCTACCACGGGTTTATCGAAACCGTCGAGTAAGGCTTAGTCACATTCTGAATACATCCGCGCTGCGAGGCTTCTCGCAGCGCGGATTTTTTTGGGGCCGCTTTTGACACTTCGATAGCACGGCTGATAGCGTAGGGAAGTATGCCCACTCGGGCACGGGTATCGATTCTTTGCCACCTTAAACTGGAGTTGCTTATGTCGAAGTGTTTTCTTTTTTTCGCCCTGTTCGTCGCGCTTCCATTGGGCCT
The DNA here is from genome assembly GCA_030432675.1 of Candidatus Hydrogenedentota bacterium. Classification (GTDB taxonomy): domain Bacteria; phylum Hydrogenedentota; class Hydrogenedentia; order Hydrogenedentales; family JAEUWI01; genus JAEUWI01. The sequence goes on from JAUIMA010000010.1 coordinate 15,568, forward strand.
TGCCACTCACGCGGTGGAGACGACCCGTCCGATAGCCGTGAGTGAGAACGGCCGGTATCTGACCTATACCGATTTTTACCTCGGCGACACCGCCTGGGAGCTATTTCACCGACTCGACCGGGAAGAAGCCGACATCTATCTACGCAACCGGGCAGAAAAGGGCTACACGGTAATACAGGCGGTTGTCATCGCGGAAATCAGTGGATTGACGCGGGGGAATGCCTACGACGACAGGCCCTACATTGCCCAGGATTCCGCACGGCCCCGGGAAGCATATTTTGCCCACGTAGACTGGATCGTTGATCGGGCCGAATCACTGGGGCTTTATGTGGGCATGTTGCCCACGTGGGGCCGTTGGGTTGGGGGTAATGACGAAGGCAAGGACTATAACGATTTCTTTAATGAGGGTAATGCCGAAGCATACGGGGCTTTTCTGGCGAATCGGTATGAGGATAAGCCAATCATCTGGATATTGGGAGGAGACCGGCAACCGACCAAGAGTCGCGCGGTCTGGGATGCCATGGCAAAGGGGATTCGGGGGGGTGTTGGAAAGGGCCAATTGATTTCTTACCATCCGCGGACCGATTCGTCTACAGAACTACACCATGCACCGTGGCTTGACTTCAATATGATTCAAAGCGGCCACTCACCCGAAAGCACCAATTATACGGCTATCGAGCGGGACTACGCCCTGCTTCCCATTAAGCCCTGTATGGATTCAGAGCCCGCCTACGAGTATCCGCCCGATGCCATGCCGGAGAACCGTCCAGTGGGGGCGATTCAGGTTCGACGTAACGCGTACTGGGCCGTTTTTGCCGGTGCCCACGGCCATACCTACGGCACCCACCCGATTTGGCAGATGTATGATGAGGAACATAAACCCCGTTGGGATGTGGTGACACCCTGGCATCAGAGTATGGACCTGCCGGGCGCCAGCCAATTACCCTACCTCAAGCAACTGATGCTGAGCCGCCCCTTTTTGACGCGCATTCCCGATCAGGCTATCATTGCTTCGAAAAACCCCGACGGTCTCGCCCGTATTCAGGCGACTCGGGACGGACAGCCGGGTGCCCGTGACGCGACCTACCTCATGGTGTATTTCCCGAAGCACGTGACCGCATCGATTCGTACCGATCGTATTGGCGGCGATACGCTGGCGGGATGGTGGTTTAATCCGCGCACGGGGGAGAGTGCTTCAATCGGCGCATGGGCCAAGACCGACGTGTATGAAACGACTCCGCCGTCCAACGTGGAGGGTGAAGACTGGGTCCTGGTGATTGATGATGAGACGAAAGGCTATCCGGCCCCATAACGAAAGGTCTATGAGGTCCCTTGTACCGCAAGAAGTTCCTGGAGGCCGCCGACGATCATCTCGACGCCAATGGCGCCCACGAAGAGGGCCATCATCCGCATCAAGACGCCGAAATACTTCGCGAGGCGGGTTTCCTGACGCCCCTCTCTACGGCTGAAGAGGCCATAGGCAAAGAGCACGAAGGCCATATTCGTTGCGAGCACCCCAAATATCAATCCGAAGGCGACAGGGACCGCATAGAGCTGTCCCATGAGGATGCTCACCCAGAGCATACCGGGACCGACCATGTAGGGCAGGGTGATATTGGGCGCCAGATCGGAGATGTCGCCGCGAAAAAGGACCGTGCTGCCCTCACCGGCCGTGATGAAGCGATAGGCCACATAGATGTTGATGAGCCCGCCAAAGACGCGGAGCGAGCCGAGTCGCACCTGAAAGACCTGGTCAAGGAGGGGTTCCCCAAAGAGGGCGAAGATGGCGAAGATGAGAAAGGAGTAAACGGACGCCCGGAGGTGGACACCGACGAAGGTCTTGAAATCCAGCCGATCAAAGAGTTCCCGGAGGTATAGGGCCTGAGAGAAGGGGTTGAGCAGGATCAGCATGAGGGCAAAGAGTTTCACAGTATTTAAGACTCCAGAACGGCATTGAGGAATTCCCGCGTGCGGGCAAGGGTGGGGTTGGTGAAGATATTGGCTGGTGTGTCCAGCTCCAATACCTGGCCGTGGTCCATAAAGGCGACCCGGTCAGATATCTCCTGTGCAAAGCGCATTTCGTGGGTGACCAGGAGCATGGTCATATCCGTCTCGTGGGCCAGTTCCCGGAGGACGCCCAGGACTTCGCCCACCAACTCAGGGTCCAGGGCCGACGTGACTTCGTCAAAGAGCATGACCTTGGGCTGCATGGCCAATGCGCGGGCAATGCCGACCCGTTGCTTTTGACCACCCGATAGTTGGTTGGGGTGGGCGTCCAGTTTGTCGCCGAGTCCAACCCGCTCAAGGAGGTCCTGCCCCCGTTCGTTAGCCTCATCCCGGGTCAATCCAAGCACCTGCTTGGGTGCCATGGCCACGTTCTGCAGGGCAGTCATGTGGGGAAAGAGGTTGAAGTGCTGGAAAACCATGCCGACCTGGGTGCGCATGGCCCGCAGGTGCTTTTTGTCGGCGGGCACCGTCTTTCCACCCCGTTCCATATGCCAGAGTCCCTTGCCTTCGATTTCAATCGTACCGGCATTGGGCTTTTCCAAGGTCATCAGAATGCGAAGAAAGGTCGACTTGCCCGAACCGCTGGGGCCGATAATGGAGAGCTTTTCGCCCGGATTGATATCCATGTCAAACTCTTTCAGCACCTCGTGGGTGCCAAAACGCTTGCACAGACCGCGGACGGAAACGATTGGCGCGGTGCTCATACGTTGAGTTCCTTTAAGTCAAAGCGCCGCTCCACCCACCGTACCGCCTGCGCGGCCAGCAGGCTGAGAAGGAGGAAAAGGGCACCGACGATGGTCAGTGGTTCCAGATACCGAAAGGATTCGGAGCCAATTATCTTCGCCGTCTGAAGGAGTTCCAGCACAGTAATGGCAGACAACATGGGCGTGTCCTTAAACATGGCCACCAGATAGTTGCCCATCACGGGAATGATCGGGGGAAAGGCCTGGGGCAAGATGATGCGCTGCCAGGTTTGAACGGGGTTCAGATTGAGGGCCCGTGCCGCTTCCCATTGTCCTTTCGGAATGGATTCGATGCCCGCCCGGTAGACTTCGGCGAGATAGGCACTATAGTGAATCCCCAGGGCCAGGACGCCGGCCACCATGGGGGAGAGGCGTAAACCGAATTCGGGCATCATGTAGAAGAGAAAGTATATCTGAACGAGAATTGGGGTGCTCCGGATGAACTCCACGGCATAGTGTGCGGTCCACGCCACAATCCGCCAGGGACTGCGACGTAGGAGTACCCACACCAGGCCAAGGACCGTGGCGAGTCCCATGCCCAGAAATGTTGCGAGGATCGTAATGCGGAGGGCCCAAAGGAGCTGGGGCATGATGGACCATGCGAATGCCCAGTCAAAGGTCATGACGTGCCCTCCATGTGCCAACCCCGCTTCAGGCGTAGCTCAATGCGTCGAACCAGGAAGGCCAGAAGCTGTGCCAGGCCGAAGTAAATCAGCAGCAGCAGCGCGAATATCTCCGCGGTGCGCAGGGTCTCCGCCCGGAGAATCATTCCCTTGAAGGTCAGGTCGCTGAGGGTAATGAGTGACACCAGCGCAGTGGTCTTCAGGAGTTCAATGAGCAGGTTACCTGCGGGAGGTAAAATCCGAACAAGGGCCTGGGGGAGCAGGACAAACCGGAACTGTTGAAAAGGGGTCAGATTCAACGCCGTACAGGCTTCGGACTGGCCTTTGTCGATGGATTGGATTCCACCGCGAACGATCTCTGCCCCATAGGCGCCGATGTTGAGTCCGAGCACCAGGATTCCCGCCCACATTGGGGCCAGATGAATGCCAAAGAGGGGAAGGCCGTAAAAGAACCAGAAGAGCTGGACAAGGGCCGAGGTGCCGCGGAACACTTCGATATAGGCGATGGCCACCCACCGAACGGGCCAGAATCCACTTCGCTTTCCCAGGCCGCCAAGCCATGCCAATATACAGGCCAATAGCGCCCCGCCGAGCGTCAGCTGGACAGTGACCCAGAGGCCCCCGAGCAGCGATGGAATCAGATCCAGTAAAGCCGACATGGGCGATCTACTTGGCGCAAAGGTCGGCTGCGGTCACATCGCCGGGCGTATTCAGTTCGGTAAAGCCAAAAGGACGTACCAGTTCCAGATGGGCATCGGATCCGATGTAGTCTTGGAGAATACCGTTTACCTCATCCCGAAGTGCCGTGTCGGACGTGCGGAACCCGAAGGCTCCATATCCGCGCACCGATTCGCCGTCAATGACCGGGTCGGTGAAGGGCGCTGCACGTTCCACGTCATCCGACGTGGACTTTTTGAGCAGGTCCTGGACCGTGAGGCTGGTGGCGGCGAAGGCATCTACCCGGCCGCTGCGCACCCCGTCCAAGCCACTGATATTGTCGGGGAAGACGATGATGCGTTCCGTTGGGATGCCCAGTTTCTTGGCATATCCGTGCTCCACGGCACCCGCCATGACACCAATGGTGGCGGTGTCATGGGAGGCGATGCTTTCAAAGCTGCTCAGACCAAGTGGGTTGCCCTTGGGGACTACGAAGGACTCTCCAATGGTATAGGTCGGATTCGAAAAGGCAATCTGTCCACACCGTTCGGGCGTGATATACATGCCTGCCGCGATTACGTCGAAACGATTCGCCTGAAGGCCGGGAATGAGGGCACCAAACTCGGTCAATACCCCTTCAACCTTCGTGACACCCAGCTCTTTCATGACATGGCGAATGATCTCCGGTGCTTCCCCGGTCAACGTGCCCGTCCCCGAATCCATATAAGCATAAGGCGCCTCATTGGCATATCCCACGCGGATAACGCCCTCGCGCTGAATTCGCGCCAAGGTGTTCTCGCCGGGAAGGTTGCCCGTGTCGGGGGTGCACGCGGCCATGGTAACCATTCCCAGAAGGGTCGGAATAGCCATGAGTCGGGTGAAAGTGCGTTGGAGGCTCATAGAGTGCTTATCTAGTTTGCAGAAACGTTGTGCTGCGAGAGCGACTGACTGAAGTCGATGGGTTCCAGGGTTTCCGGTTCCCGATTGCCCAGATACCAGGGGCGCTGATAGGTCGCGCCGAACGGCTCTTCCAGCGTGTTGTTTACATCGTTGTACACGAAGACGGCATTCTTCCGGGGGTAGGGGGTGATGTTACAGTTGGAACCGTGCATCAGGTTTGAGTCCGTCAGAAGGATGGAGCCGACAGGGCCATTGGGTACGGCAATACCGGTTTGGTCCGTCAGCCATGTCAACTGTTCGTCACTGGGAATGCCGTAGTCCTGGCGTTTCAGAGACTGCTGATAATTGTTCTCGGGCGTTCGTCCTGCGCACTGGCAAAAATACTTATGGGACCCCGGAATCACCATAAGTGGTCCGTTGTGCTCGTAACTGTCGGTGAGTGCAATAGAACAACTGATGGCCCGCATGTCGGGCATGCCATCTTCCGTGTGCCACGTCTCAAAATCCGAGTGCCAGTAATACTCTTTTCCCTGAAAACCGGGCTTCAGATTCAGGCGGGACTGATGCAGGTAAACCGCATTGCCCATGAGCTGATGCACTATCTCCAGGATGCGCTTATCCCGTCCCAATTTAGAAAAGACATCGCTCACCGTCTGCACCGCGAAGATTGATCGTGTCGCACCACTGGTGGGCTCCGTTACGGCGAGTTCGGATTGGCGCACTTCTTCGCTGACCCGGAGCCGTTCGGTCTCTTCTTCCAGCACTTTTACCGCCGTGCTGTCGTAGAACGAATCGAAAAAGAGATATCCGTCACGCTCATAGGCGCTCACCTGCTCGGCCGTGAGGGGGCCCTTTCGGGTGGCTGAATCATCAGCAATAACCGGGGTTTCCCGTGTCAGAATCTGCTCTGCGCCTTCGGTGCGACTGGGATACTTGTCTTGTGCGGTTTTCATAGAGATGACGTTTGCGCTCCTTTTACCCTTGCCCGGATGCCGTGACGGGCTCATCCACCAAGAGGGGATAGGCGCCATCTTTATCATGGGTTTCTCGCCCGGTACAGGGCGGATTGAATACGCACACCATCTTGAGATTGGTGCGCGCCCGCAAGATATGTTTGTCGTGATCATTGAGGGCATACATAGTGCCCGCCGTGATGAGGTGCTTTTCCCCTGTAGCGAGATCTTCTATCTCACCATCCCCTTCGATACACAGCACCGCTTCCTGGTGGTTTTTGTACCACATATGGGTTTCGGTGCCGGCAAAGAGGGTCGTCACGTGAAACGAAAAGCCCATGGCATCGTCTGCCAGAAGGAGGCGCATGCTTACCCAGGTAGAGGCATTCACTTCGCGATCCGTGCCGCGGATATCGTCGAGACTGCGTATTATCATTTAGCGTACTTCCAAGAGGTCGGTGGTCAGTTCAGGAAAGTTTTCGAGGGCCGCGTTGAGGGAGGACTCAAAGATGTCGAGACCATCTTCCAATGTGTGGACATCCGTCGTAAGGGGAGGAAGAAACTTCACCACCTGGTCATTGGCGCCACTGGTTTCGAGAATCAATCCCCGCTTAAAGGCTTCGGCACAGATGGAGCCGGCCAGCTCGGCCGGTGCACATTCCACCCCAAAGACGAGGCCGCGACCGCGCACGCCCACGATCCCCGGGTAGTCTTCGCGAATGCGGTGCAGGTGCTTGCCCACGGTCCAGGACTTTTTCCGGATTTCCTTGGAGAAGGTGCTGTTGGACCAGAAATGTTCGATGGTGGCGCGAGCGGTGACAAAGGCGAGGTTGTTGCCGCGGAAGGTGCCGTTGTGCTGGCCCGGTTTCCACTGGTCAAACTTTGGCTTCATCAAGACCACCGAAAGGGGCAGTCCTACGCCGCTGAGAGACTTGGAGAGGGTTACGATGTCGGGATCGATACCCGCTTCTTCAAAGCTGAAGAAGGTGCCGGTACGGCCACAGCCCATCTGAATATCGTCGAGTATAAAGACGATGTCATTGTCTTTACACAGACGCTCCAGACCGCGCAGCCATTCGTAGCTGGACTCGTTGACCCCGCCTTCACCCTGGATGGATTCGACGATGACCGCTGCCGGCTTGTCGAGGCCACTGCTGTTGTCGATCAGCATTTTTTCAAAGTAAGCCAGCGTGTCGACGTGCTCACCCATGTAGCCGTCATAGGGCATGAAGGTGGTCTGGTTGAGATCCACGCCTGCTGCGTCACGATAGTAGGAATTACCGGTGGCCGCGACGGAGCCCAACGTCATGCCGTGGAAGCCGTTGGTGAAGGAAACGACGTTGCTGCGTCCCGTCACATTACGGGCTATCTTCAGGGCAGCCTCGACGGCATTGGTGCCGGTGGGGCCCGTGAATTGAATCTTGTAGTTCATTTCACGGGGCTCAAGAATACGGCGCTGAAAGGTTTCCAGAAAGGCGCGCTTGGCGGTGGAGTACATGTCGAGGCCGTGGATGACGCCGTCATCCATAATGTAGTCCAGCATGGCTTTTTTGAGAATGGGATGGTTGTGCCCGTAGTTGAGCGTACCGGCTCCCGCAAGAAAATCGATGAACTCCTGGCCAGACTCGTCGGTGAGGGTGGAACCAACACTCTTTTGAAAGACGGTCGGGAAGGAGCGGCAGTAGCCTCGAACTTCCGACTCTACCTTTTCAAAGATCGCTGTGTCGTTCGTGGTTTTTGTGTCACCGGGTTGGTCACTCATTGTTCGGTTGTTTCCTTTTCTGTTGTGGCCGCTGTAAGGCCTATTCGATAGAGGAATTCTGCCTCGTGCTCGTCTCCGCCAAAGTGTTGCTCCTCGAAATAGGCGGTCCGCTCCAGGAGCAGACCCCGTTTGGCAGCATAGCGACGAAAAAGTGCGTCAGAGGCTGTGTTCGAGGGGGCTACGGTCGCTTCAAGATAGCGAACGCCCTGGGGCGTAAGTTGCGTCGTCAACGCCTCCAACATACGGGAACCCAGTCCGAGGCCCCGACCGCGTTCATCTACCCCGATCTGCCACACGAAAATCGCGTCCGGCTTGGTGGGTGGTCGATAGCCAATAATGCACCCGAGTAGGCCCTGTTCATCTTCCGCGACGAGGCAAGTCTCGGTGAAATGGGTGCAAAAGAGGAGGTAGGCGTAGGTTGTATTGGGTTCCAGAGGGACGCAACGCTCTATGAGCGCTTTGACGTCCGCAGCCTCAACCGGTAAGGGGTTCCTGAGGGTCAGGGCAGCGGGATCAGCAGTGAGTCGTTCTCCTGCAGATGGCGATTTGGTCACGATGCGAAATAATCCTACACAAATGGTAACGATTAAAATGATTTCAATACGAACGATTATACCAAGAATGGTGTGGGGATGCAAATATAGGGGGAAAGAATGTGGAAGAGACTAGGGGTTGGGGTATTATTCGGATGGTGCGGAGGAGTGCTTCATCTGACCCAGATCGAGAATAGGGGCCGCATCGATGTCCTTCGCTTCCATCAGCTCCACAATTCGCTCCAGGGAAAGGGCGATGGCGGTCTGTTCTAATTCGGGAAGATCCTGCAGTGCATCGGCGAAGACATCTTGCAAGGGAGACGGTGCGGAGTCGACAAGAGCATGGGCCTTTTCCGTGGCCGTAACATGGACGATGCGGCGATCTCTGGTGCTGCGTTCGCGGGAGACGAGGGATTTTGCCTCCAAACGGTCGAGGATGCCTACCACGGTGCTGTTGCTGAGGTGGACGTGTTTTCCGATTTCAGACGTGGTGAGGGGGCCTTGCTCCGTGACACAGAGTAGCGTCACCAATTGGGGGCCCGTAATTTTGTGTTGGCTCGCCAGCTTTCTGGAGTGGATGTCGACGGCCTGAATTATACGGCGCAACGCGCGGAGAATGCGCAGGTCGAGACGATTGAGGGGATGGCGTCCACCGTTATGGGCGGTAGGGGTATGGGCGCTAGCAGGCACGGGTGTTGGAATTTCTTCGGAGGGCATAGGGAGTCAATCCTTGATATCGTAACGAGGAGTATACCTGAGATTGGGGGCATTCAGCCACATTTCGATAGGATTTCTACTGCGGACGGCCAGAAGTTTCGGTGGCGGCCTACTGGGGGAGGACTTGTATCTCGCGGATTTCCCACGGAGTCTCTATGCCGGAACCCGTCTGGACGATTCGAATCCATTGGGCATTAACGGGCGGGAATTCGATGGAAACGCGACGATCTGTAGCCTGGCCCGTGGCGACTGGCACCTCGGGCTTCGGCGCGGCGTCGAATGATTCGGCGGGCGTCGTGGGCTTTGGCCGGCCCGCATAGATGGCATATTCGCGGGGGAGCTTATCCACGTCCCGGGAAAAATTGATTACTAAACCCCGGACCACCGCCGGGCGAAAAAGGTCAATCTCCACCCACTGCCCATTTTCCTGCGGGGAACCACTCTGCCAGGAAGTCCCTTCATTGCCGTCAATGGTCAGGAGTGCATCGTCGCTGTTCAGCGAAGCGGTGGCCGTATAGAAGGTGCTTCGGATCTGTTCCGCCGCGATGGCGGCCTCGTTGCGAAGTCCTTCCATGGTGAGGAATTCTTCGGCAAAGTCCAGCGCGGCCTCTGATGTTAATTGCGCCACACCGGCCAGCAGCAGTCGAAGGGTCTCCGGCTCGGTTGCCAGATGGCGCGCCTTTCGGTAGGATGCCAGCTTCGTGGAATCGTCCAGCGAACCAGCTAGCGGCAGCATTCGGAGGTAGCCCTGCAATGCGGCCGCTTTTCGGGCAGGCGTGTCGGCCTGTTCTGCGAGGGCATAGGCATCGGGTAGGGGTGTGGGGGTTGGCCATGCCAGGAGCGCTTCGGTGGCAAACTGTGTTTCCAGCGAGTTGGAAGATGCCAGACTCATCCGTACGAGTGGCAGTAGGGCGTCATCTCCAAGCTTCTGTAAGAGTTGAAGCAGACCACCCTTTACGGCACTCGTCGTGGTGGTGTCGTACAAGGTGGAGATCAGCTCCGTTCGTGTATCCCCGGGTGGTATGCGCCGGAAGGCGGCGTAGAGGGCCTCACCCGCCACGGTGCGGGTGGCTTCATCTTCGGTGGTCCGGAAGGCACCATAGAGCTGGGCGATGGCCCCGATGGAAACCAACGGGCCCAGTGCGCGGAAGGCGGCCTGCTGAACCGGTCCCTCGTCGTGCAGGGCATAGTCGAGCAGGGTAGGGATGGCTCCGACGGCCCGGCGTTCTGCCAGGAGGGCCATAATCGGGGGTTGAAATTCGGCTGTGGTGGCGTCCAGCTCTCGCAAGAGGGCACCATTGACCCCCACATCGGCTAGCTCGAGGAGACTCTGTCGGGCCTGTTTGGCGAGTTGTTCATCTTCACCCGCCAGGAGATCGAGCAGGAGGGCCACATGGGTTTCGTTACCCAATGCTCCCAAGGCGGACGCTACGGCGTACCGAATGTCCGGGTCGGGCTGAGAAGAAATTGCAAGGAGGGCATCCAGCGCAGCGGGATCGCCTCGGTCTGCCAGGGCCTCAATGACCGCCAGCTGGGTTGTTGCGGGAAGCTCGGGCAGCAGCTCCGCCACGGCCAAGGTGGTCTGTGTGCCCCCCACGGTGCGCACGTGGCCGCAGGCTGCCGCAACCCAGTGGCGCTCTCCCAGGCGCAGGGCGTTCAAGAGATGGGGCACCGCTTCTTCGCCTTGGGTATCTACCAGACCCTGCAGGGCCGCCAGACGCACGAACTCGGGGTGCCCCGGGGGCAGCAATTCTTGAAAGACTCGGGTGGCGTTCACCGTATTCGCTGACAAGCGGTAAGCGTGGGCGCAGGCCAGCAGCGCCTCGAAGTATTCGGTATACACCGTGTCGGGCAGGGCGCTTCGGGCCTGTTTTAATGCGCCTTCGGCCTCCTCGCTTCCCAGCTGTCCCAATCCGATGAGGGCCGCCAGAACCACATCTTCGTGGGCATGGTGGAGCAATTGGGCGAGCCGACGGGCAATATCGGGGCCCTTTCGGCGGGCAAGACTGGATACCATCCCGGCGGCGACCGGGCCGTCCACCTTTTCTATGGCGGACCACAGCGCTTCGTCCGCACGGGGTGTTGGCATGGCCTCAAGGGCATAGCGGGCTGCGTGGGCGTATTTCGGATTCAGGAGGAGTGGCAGGAGTTCGTCGATCTGCTCTTCACCCCCAATGAGATAGAGCTGCTGGCAGACGAAGATTCGAAAGGCCTCGGAACTGCCCGGGTCGTCGAGGAGGGCCGCCAATAGGTTGGCCAATTCGTTGCGCGGGTCGGGCTTTTGTTGAATTCGTACGACTTCCGCACGGATGTATTCGAGGGCATCACCGGATTCGCCGTACACATAGCTTTGGGCGCGGTTGATAGCCTGGGCCATGTTTTCTATGGTGCGGACGGTCTCTTGAGCGGCTGTCGAGAGGAGGAAGGTACTGCATATTCCCATGGCAGTCAGCAAGCGGAAGATATGGGGGAATGGGTAGGAGCGCATCAGGAGAGACTCCACGGTTCACGGAAGGAACGGCTCAGTAACCGGTTGGCTTCGGGGTCGAACAGGAACTCTTCCTGTTCGGGGTCCCATTTCAGCGGACGTTTGAGCCAGTAGGCAATATTCCCGATGTGACAGATGTTGGCGGTATGGTGTCCGATTTCGGGGGTGCAGATACATTCCTTGCGGGTGCGAATGCCTTCGAGCCAATTCTCTTTGTGATTGCGGCTGCGATAGAGCCGCTCCTCACTGGGGCCAATGATATCGTGCTGGATCGTTTCCGGCACGGTCTCGAGATACTGTCCCCGGTTCACCCGTACAATTCCCCCGTCGCCAATCCATTCTACCGCCGCGCCCCGGCCCGATCCCCCGGCACCACCGCGATACATGCGGACGCCGTCCTCGTAGACATAGACGAGCCGCTCATCCGTTCCCTCGGTGGGCGGAATGACCTCCACGGGCCCAGTGTGGTCCCGGCCAAGTCCCCATTGGGCGATATCAAAATGGTGGGCACCAATGTCGGTCATGGCCCCACCGGCATAATCCCGGTAGTTGCGCCAACGGGCCCAGCCATCGTAGGAGGTGGGCGGGCAAAGTACCGAGCTATAGGGCCGCCAGGGGGCAGGCCCCAGCCAACGGTCCCAGTCGAGTCCCTCGGGCACGGGCTCTTCGGGCAGGTAGCACTCCTCGGGGGGGCCACCGATGTTTACGTTCACGGTATGAACCGTTCCAATGCGGCCATTTCGTACCAGTTCGCAGGCATGGTGAAAGGCCGTGTTGGAGCGCTGCATGCTGCCGACTTGCAGGATGCGGTCGTAACGGCGGGTTGCGCGGACAATGGCCTGGCCTTCTGCGACCGTGCGGGCTAACGGTTTTTCGAGATAGATATCCTTGCCATTTTTCGCCGCTTCCACGGCGTTGAGGGCGTGCCAGTGGTTGGGGGTGGCGATGATGACCCCGTCAATGTCGGTGCGTGCACACAGGTCGCGATAATCGTCGTGTGTCGTACAGATTTCACCGCTGGGCTGTTGCCCTGCCTGGGGAGCCTGCTCCGCATAGTAGGCATTGGTCTGCTGCGCCGCCATCTCCCGCCGCCCTTTTTCCACATCACAAATAGCGAGAACCTGAACGTTTTTATCTTTTCCGAAGGAATTCAGGTGTCCCCGGGCCATTTTTCCCATGCCGATAAAGCCCACCGTAATGCGGTTGCTGGGGGCAATGGTGCCGTCTCGTCCCAAGGCGGAGGCGGGGATGATATAGGGGAATGCCACGGATCCGGCAGCGGCCAGGCCTTGTTTTAAGAAATGTCGGCGGGTGTTCCGATTCAATGGGGATCGTTTCGGCGGCATGGCAATCTATCTCCACTGTTTCTCTGACGCGGGGTCGGCAAGATGCCAGGCTTCCCCGGAGGCTAGAGGAGCCTCGCTCTTTCGCCTGTACAATTGGGAACGAATCCCTATAATAGGCAATACACGGTTTGTATTACCAACACCATTCAGTGCCCGGGAGGATAACCATCATGAGTGACGATATAAAACGATTTGATACCCACATGGTGACCAATCAGGCGCCACCGCTGGAAGATTACAACGCTTTCGTTACGGATGAAATCCTTCTCGCTGGGTTGAAGCGGGGAGCGATCGATTGGGCCGAGGAATCCCTGATCGCCATGGGTGCCCAGACCGGTGCGCGGGAACTCATCGAACTGGGCTTTCTGGCCAACGAGAATCCCCCGACCCTCCGGACTCACGACCGTTTCGGGAACCGCATCGACCAGGTCAAGTTCCATCCCGCGTGGCACCAACTCATGGCCTTCGGGGTGCAACACCAGGTCCATGCTCTGCCCTGGCGCAATACGAAACGGGGTGTGCATGTCGTGCGGGCCATACGCCACTACCTGCTCAGTCAGGTGGAGGCGGGCGTGGGGTGTCCGTTGACCATGACCTTTGCCGCGGTGCCCGCCCTCAAGGTGCAGCGTGATCTTACGAAGACCTGGATATCCCGGTTGACCAGTAATCACTACGATCCAACCTTTGCGCCGCCCGAAGATAAAAAAGGCTGTCTCATGGGGATGGCCATGACGGAAAAGCAGGGCGGCTCCGATGTAAAGGCGAACACGACCCAGGCAGTGGCTTTCGGGAGTGACGGTCCGGGCGAAGCGTACCACCTCACGGGACACAAGTGGTTTTGCTCGGCCCCTATGGCCGACGCTTTTCTCACCCTCGCCCAGACACAGGCGGGACTGAGTTGTTTTCTCGTGCCCCGATGGCGTCCCGATGGCGCGCCGAACCGCTTCTTTATTCAGCGGCTGAAAGACAAGCTCGGAAACCGGTCCAACGCCTCGGCCGAAATCGAATATGACCGCACGTGGGCCCAGATGATCGGCGAGCCGGGTCGGGGCGTCCCCACCATTATTGAAATGGTGAATCATACCCGCCTGGACTGCGTCATCGGTTCGGCCGCCCTCATGCGGCAGGCCCTGGTGCAGGCCATTCACCACACCCGCCACCGC
>JAUIMA010000458.1 GCA_030432675.1 Candidatus Hydrogenedentota bacterium
AACACAATGCGGGAGCAATGAACGCGAAGGAGGAAGAGGCGGAGTCGTTTCGTCTTCGTGTGACCAAGGATAAAATGGCGGTCCTGCTGGACTGCGATACAATAAATTGGGAGTTGCCTGCACTTGCCGAAGCGATTGTAGAGCGCCTGCGCACCTTTGGGGTGAAGCAAGCACCGGTCCCTTTTGGTTTGGCCCGTTTACTTCAGAAACACGTGGCGCAGGACCCGTGCCTGGAAGGAGTGCCTGTCCTGGAAGGGGTGGCGGCCATTCCCCCGGTAGACGGACGTATCGAGTGGGGCGGTGATTTCTTCAACAAGAATTTTGTGGTGGATGAAGATACCGACCGGGTGGACTTTCGAAGTCACGCTGGCCAGCGGAGTGTGAAAAAGGGACAGTTACTTGCCCGAATCATTGAGCCCATTCCGGGAGAGGCGGGCCATGATGTTTTAGGAGGGCGCATTCGCCCCCGACGCCCGATGCGTCGTCGCATCCGTATGGGGAACCATGTTTGCCTCGATGAGTCCAATAGATGCTACTACAGTGAGATAAACGGACGGATTCGCTTAGTAAATGGCATTTTAGCAGTAGACGACGTCTTTGAGGTAGAAGGAAATGTCGGATTGGAGACCGGCAATATCTCCCACCCGGGTGCCGTAGTCGTGCAAGGGGATGTGCTGGAGGGTTCTCGTCTTGAAGCGGTAGGGGACATTGAGGTTATGGGGGTCGTCGAGTCAGCCCATGTGCAGACCAGCGGGAAGCTTATTGTGCACGGGGGGATTACAGGTGCTATTGGGTCTCACATTGTGGCATCGGGCGGCGTCGTAGCACGATTTATTTTCGAAGCCAACGTCCAGTCTGGAGAAGACGTTTCGGTCGAGCGTGAGATCGTTCAATCGACGGTACGGGCGCGGGGTGCAGTATCGGTCCCACGCGGTCGTATTGTCGGGGGGAGCATTATGGCGCTGGAGGGGGTCGATGCCGGGCAATTGGGCTCTTCGGCAATGGCGGTCACAGAAGTAACAGCGGGGGAGGACTATGCCTTGGGGGGGCGAATGGAGATTGTTCGCCGCCGTTTGGAAGTGACGCGAAAGAATATTGAGCGGATAAACGAGGCGTTGGCACCCTTGCGGGGAAAAATTGCCTCGCTGCCTGGTGAAAAGAAGGGGGTGGTGCGGAAGTTGTTGAATCAACTGCAGCTGCTGAATGAGTCGATTGCCGTGCTGGAGGAAGAGGCCGAAGATATCGAGACAGAGTCGGAGGCGAGGAAACGAACGCTGATCGTGGTGCGCAGTTACTTGTATCCCGAAGTGAGATTACGTATGGCAGACCATGTATTGCAGGTTCGGGATGGAAGCCGAGGTCCCCTAAAGGCAGTTGTTTTGGAGGAGGGGGTGCAACTCTCTTCTTCCAACGTGCAAGGGCTCGCGGGCAAGAAGAAAAAATAGACCCGGGTTTGTGATAGGATGGCCGACACATCACCCGAGGAGCGGCATTGATGGAAAAAGAGCAGAATATTGCACTGTTGATTGATTGTGACAATGTGAGCTATCAGGCCATTGATGGCGTGTTAAACGAGCTCGCCAACCACGGCGTGGTGAATATTCGCCGGGCCTACGGGGACTGGAAAAAGAGCGAGTTGCGTGGCTGGGAGGGCGAGTTGCACCGATGCGCCATACAGCCCATTCAGCAATTCGCCTATACCAAGGGGAAAAACGCAACGGACGCTGCCATGATTATTGATGCCATGGATCTCCTCTATGGGCAGGATCTCGATGGCATCGCGCTTATGACGAGTGATAGCGACTTTACGCCCCTTGTGATGCGTCTGAAGACGAGTGGATTGCGGGTCTATGGCTTCGGCGCAGAAAAGACACCGGATCCATTGGTCAGGGCCTGTTCACGGTTTATTTACACCGAGAAACTGTTACAAAGCATGGAAGAGGAATCAGACGGTGGGGGCGGTGCGAATGAGCGTGAAAAAATGAGCCGGAGACAGCTGCGCCAGGATACCAATCTTGTGAAGATGTTGCGCAATGCAGTGGAGGAGAAAGCCGATGAAGATGGCTGGTCCAATTTCTCTCAGGTTAATCACTACATTAACAACAACACTTCCTTTTCTTCGATAAACTATGGCTACAAGCGGCTCAGCGATTTAGTTCGCGCCAGCGACCTCTTCGATATCGAAATGCGCAAGAACAACAGCGCGATGTATCTCAAGCTGAAGCGCTAAGCGTACCAATCCCAGGCGCATAAACTGCGCAACAGCTTCCAATGTCTTTCTGTCTTCGTTTGGCCCTCCGCCCCTCATTTCACTGGAGGTGATTCCAAATTCGAGCGTCAAACATGACGAAATTGTAATAAAATCCATGTCCTGATACTGGTATGGTAGGGAGAAGTTATTTTCGTCAACGATGGGAACCGGCCGATTCCGGCATAAATCTGCCAACCAGGACATGTCCATGAAGTCTTCTCATTCCACTCGAATGCGCAGGAATACGTGTCTCATTGCGGTGTGCAAAAAAGCCACGCAGCTTGTCTTGGCTCTTATGTTCTTGGCGGTGACTGCCTATGGGCAAACCCCGGATGTTGTCGTCGCGGATGAGCGCGGCGAACGGTGGAATCTCGCGCCCGCCACAGAGTACTTCGCAGAGGGCGATACCCAACTGACCATCGACGACGTATTGAATGCTCCCTGGCAAGGCATGTTTGAGCCAGTTTCCGCCGAAAGTATTAATTTCGGATTACAACGGCAGGCGTCCTGGTTTCGTGTGGTGGTGAAGAACGACGGAGTTCACCCCGCGACGTACTACATGGAAATCAACAATGCGCGAATCAAGCGGGCGGACTTCTACGCGCCGGGGCTGGAAGGGGTTGAAGCGCACCAGAAGGCGGGGACGTCGTTGCCCGTCAGCGAACGGAGTTTTCCCTATCGCACTGGGGTATTTGCGTTGAAGTTGAATCCAGGTGCCACGCAGACCATCTATCTCCGCGTCTATCACCGGGGTTCCTATCGCTTCGGATTGTCGCTTTGGGAGGAGAGCGCCTTCTTGACGCACCATACGCTTCGCTCGGGGTTCTATGGCATGTTTTACGGTGCCCTCGCAATCATGTTTCTGTTTAATCTTGTGCTCTTCGTCTTGTTTAAGGACCGGAGCTTCCTCTGGCTTTCTATTCTGATTCTGTGTGTGGGGCTCTATATGGTGGCCTATCAGCGCATTGACGCCCAATATCTCTGGCCCGACCGGACCAATATTTCGGGTAGTCGGGTCAATGTGATATTTGGTGTCGGATTGTTCGCCGCCATTTGCTTCAGCCGAAGTTTCCTGGACCTGGCCCGCCATGCGCCACGGTGGAACCTGGTTTACCGTGTGTTTGCGGGTCTGAGTCTAGTGTTGTGTGTCGATATTGTTATCGAACGTATCTGGACGGACTGGCTCTTGCAAATTGTGGGGGGCACGGCGCCTATTCTGTTTTTAGGTGGAGCCATCACGCGAATCCGACAGGGCTACCGGTTGGCCTGGGGGTATCTCATTGCCTGGAGTCTTGCCTGCGCCAGCATGGTAGGGTTCGCATTGCTGGGGGTGGGGGTGCTCCCTCATCACGTGCTTATAGAGCATGCCCCCAAAGTCGGCTTCGCCATCGGCCTGGCCTTAAACTCCATCGGACTTTGGCAGCGTTTTAAGGCTATGCAGGAGGCCCATGCGGATAATCTGGATCAGCAAGTGGCAGAGCGCACCCGGGAGCTGACCCAAGCGCTGGAAAATGTGAAAACACTGAAAGGGTTAATCCCTATCTGCAGTGCCTGCAAGAGTATTCGCGACGATGAAGGGTTCTGGACCCGCGTGGAGACGTATATCATGGAGCGTTCCGAAGCCGACTTCACCCACGGAATCTGTCCTGATTGTGTGACGGAACTCTATGGCACCGCGCTAAAAAAACGCGCATCCAGCCCGGAGCAAGAACCGGGTGGGTTGTCATAAAGAAAAACCGCTGTAACGAGCGTGAAATGGCGCGTTACAGCGGTCTTGGTTTTTTAAATGGCGGAGAGAGAGGGATTCGAACCCTCGGTACGATTGCTCGCACAATGCCTTAGCAGGGCACCACCTTCAGCCACTCGGTCATCTCTCCGAAGGGTGCGTGACGTCTTCGCCACGGGAGTGGAAATGTATCATGATCGGGCGGCGTGGTTCAACTCTTTTGCCGTCTTTCCGTGGAATTTTTCGAAGTGCAGAGCTTGCGGCGCAGAAGTGGGGCCTCTCTGTTTGGCCCGGTGTTGTCAGATAGGATAAAATCCGGGTTTGATTGCGGGGCGAGAAACAGCAAGGGAGTACGTCATGAAATTACCCCAACCCATCGCCGAGGCCGTGCAACCACTTTTTGATGCGTTGCCCCTGGAAGAAGCGATGCCCGTGTTATGTCCGAAATCGGGGGCGACCTCTGCACAGATTGCTTTGTTGAAAGAGATACTTTCAGATAGGGAAATCGCCACCCGGCCCGCCCTCCAATCGGCGTTGTGGCTCTATATCGATGAGTTGGATCGGAGTCATACCATCAGTCAGGACATCGATGATGCGACGGGTTCTTACTGGCATGGGATCATGCATCGGCGTGAGGGGGACTTTCCCAATGCGCATTATTGGTTTCGCAAGGTAGGTATTCATCCCGCGATGGCAGACCTTGCCGGTTACGATGCCCATGCCTTTATTGACGAAGCGGGAGAGTCCTATCCCACGGACCCCATTTCGCTGATTGAGTTGCAGCGGGCCGAGTGGGCGAATCTCTTCGCCTGGTGCGCACACCATACCTGAGCTTCAGCCCCGCGTTTGGAATTCCTATGATTGAAGAATACACCCGTCCCCTCCATGTCGACGAGCGGAAAGCCCTTGAGTCCCTGGCGGCAGATGCGCCACGTCCCGGTCAATTATTGCGTCAGTATGCCGCCATCGTGGCGATTCTCCTGTTGGTAGCCATCGTCATGATAGGGGTGCTCTGGGGCATTCTTGCCACATCGTGGTCCGATATGATGAAGGGCTCGCTCGTTATTCTGCCGGGCGGCCTGGCGATTCTTTCCCTTATTGTATTGTTTTTGATTCTCGTGAATATGCCTCGGGTCTACCGAGAGGCACG
>JAUIMA010000011.1 GCA_030432675.1 Candidatus Hydrogenedentota bacterium
TTCGGCTGAACTGATTGCGCCTATCGCTATGACCACCGAGCTCCGCTTCGCTATCCGCGAAGGTGGCCGCACGGTTGGTGCCGGCGTTGTAACGAAAATTATTGAGTAACTGACACCTCGTCCCTGTCTCGCGTGAGGCAGGGACGGTTTACAGGTTGGAACTAAGCGCCATCCGAATCGGCGTTAGCTTGGAGACAGTCAATGGCTGCCAGCCATAAGATACGAATCAAACTACGAGCCTATGACCATCGTCTGCTGGATCAGTCCGCGCAGGAGATCGTTGCGGCGGCTCAGCGTACGGGTGCCGATGTAAACGGACCGATCCCGTTGCCGACTAACACGACGAAGTATACGGTGCTGCGCGGCCCCCACGTTGACAAGAAATCCCGTGAACAGTTCGAGAGCCGGACGCACAAGCGCCTGATGGATATTGTGAACCCCACAGCATCCACCGTAGATGCGCTGATGAAATTGGTGTTGCCGGCCGGCGTGGACGTGGAAATCAAGCAATAGCCACCAACGAACGAATGCGTGCCTACGCAACGATTCGTAGGGCGGTGTAAGGATTACCAAGAGCATGGTAAATGGACTGTTAGGGCGAAAACTGGGCATGACCCGGGTCTTCACCGAAGATGGGCGTTGGATCAACGTGACGCTTGTTGAGGCAGGACCCTGCACGGTTATCCAGAAAAAGACCCAGGATACCGACGGCTATGATGCAGTACAGGTTG
Organism: Candidatus Hydrogenedentota bacterium; assembly: GCA_030432675.1. Lineage (GTDB taxonomy): Bacteria > Hydrogenedentota > Hydrogenedentia > Hydrogenedentales > JAEUWI01 > JAEUWI01. The sequence goes on from JAUIMA010000011.1 coordinate 732, forward strand.
GTTACGGCGAAGTGAAGGAAGCTCGGCTCAAGAAGCCGCAGCACGGTCACTTCAAGAAAGCCGGCCAATCGCTGAAAAAGGTCTTGCGCGAATTTCGCGTGGCCCCGGACTCGGCGCTCAATGTGGGCGACGAAATCCGCAGCGACATCTTTAAAGCCGGTGACCGCGTCGACGTTTCTGGTACGAGCAAGGGTAAAGGTTTTGCGGGTGTCATCAAGCGCTACGGCTTCGGCGGTGGTCCTGGTGGACACGGCTCGCACTTCCACCGTGCGCCTGGTTCGGTAGGTCAGAGTGCGGATCCTTCCAAGGTCTACAAAGGCAAACGCCTTCCGGGCCGCATGGGTAACGTCGCACGTACGACCCAGAATCTGGAAATCGTCCGTGTGGATGAGGAAAAGAACCTGATCCTGCTTCGCGGACCCGTACCTGGGGCCAACGGCGGCATGGTCGTGGTCAAACACAGCACGAAAGGATCCAAATAGTCATGGCATCCTTGAAGATAGTCAGCGTCCAGGGCGACGACAAGGGCACCGTAGATGGCAATGATGCCATCTTTGGCGCCGAAGAAAACGCCGCACTGGTTCATGAAGTGGTCGTGGCATTGCAGAATGCCAAGCGCCAGGGTAACCACAAGGTTAAGACCCGCCGCGAAGTGCGTGGTGGTGGTGCCAAGCCTTTCCGTCAGAAGGGAACCGGTCGCGCCCGTCAGGGTAGTAGCCGTGAGCCCCAGATGCGCGGTGGTGGTACGGTCCATGGTCCGGTGCCCCGGAGCTATCGGCAGGACGTGCCGAAGCAGGTTCGTCGCCAGGCCCTCTGCTGTGTGCTGAGTGCCCGCGCCCGGAACGAACGTCTTGCCGTATTGCAGGGCGCCAAGTTCGACGCGATTAAGACCAAGCCGGTGGCAGAGATGCTGGATTCGGTTTCGAAAGAAGGTCGTCGCACCCTGCTTATCACGCCCGAGCATGATAACAACTTACTGCTTTCTTCCCGCAACATTGCGCGCTTTACGGTGCGCACGGCGGCCGAAGTGAATACGCTTGATGTAATGCTGGCTGCACGGGTCTTCGTGCAGGAAGAGGCGTTGAGCAAACTTGAGGAGCGTCTGGCATGAGTCTGTCTCCCTACCAGATTGTGAAGCGCCCGATCATTACGGAAGAGGCGCAGATTCAGACGGCCAAAGGTGCGCAGTACACATTTTGTGTGGTGCCCGACGCCAACAAGAATCAGATTCGCGACGCGATCGAAGCCATTTTCCCGGAAGTGAAGGTGACACGCGTTAACACGATGAACTATGACGGCAAGACGAAGCGTCAGATGGGTTCACGTAAGACGGGTCGCCGTTCCAAGTGGAAAAAAGCGATTGTTACCCTCCGCGCTGGCGACAGCATCGAATTGATTTAACGGAGATATCGGAATGCCTGTAAAGCGATTTAAACCTTACACACCGTCACGGCGCCAGATGAGCGTCGCCGATTTCTCGGTGCTGAGTGCGTCTGAGCCGGAGAAGAAACTCCTCGAGCCGAACCCGAAAAAGGGCGGCCGGAATAACACGGGTCGGATTACCATGCGTCGTCGTGGTGGCGGTCACAAGCGGAAGTACCGCGTGATTGACTATCGTCGTGATAAAGACGGCATTCCGGCGCGCGTTGCAACGATCGAATATGATCCGAACCGTTCCGCACGCATTGCCTTGTTGGTCTATGCGGACGGCGAGAAGCGTTATATCCTGGCTCCCGGAAAGCTGGAAGTGGGTCAAGAGCTGATGAGTGGTGAAGGTGCCGAATTCGAAATCGGCAACTGCCTTCCCCTGCACAGCATCCCACTGGGTACCAACGTCCACAACGTGGAGTTGACCCCAGGCAAGGGTGGTCAGATGGCCCGCTCGGCCGGCAACGGATGTCAGCTGCTGGCAAAAGAAGGCCGCTACGTGGCCCTCCGCCTTCCCTCCGGGGAAATGCGCCGGGTGCTGAGTATCTGCCGCGCCACGGTCGGCACGGTCGGTAACGAAGAGCATAGCAATATTAATCTGGGTAAAGCCGGACGTTCGCGTTGGCTCGGTCGCCGCCCCAAAGTGCGTGGTGTGGCGATGAACCCGGTCGATCACCCCCATGGTGGTGGTGAAGGTCGTACTTCGGGTGGTCGTCACCCGGTGAGCCCTTGGGGCACGCCGACGAAGGGTTACAAGACCCGCCAGAAGAAGAATCGTTCGAACAAGTACATTATCAGGCGCCGAAACGCCTAGCCCAGGTCCTTTAGAGGAGATATATCGTGTCGCGTTCCCTGAAAAAAGGCTTCTTTGCCGACGAGCACCTGCTGAAGAAGGTAGACGCCCAGCGTGCAACGGGTGATCACCGGGTCATTAAGACCTGGTCCCGTCGCTCCACGGTGATTCCCGATATGGTGGGACTTACCATCGCGGTGCATAACGGAAAGACCCACCTTCCGGTGTTTATAACGGAAAACATGGTGGGGCACAAGCTCGGGGAGTTTGCGCCGACACGTACTTTCCGCGGTCATAAGAAATAACGTTGATAACCGCTACGCTACCCTCCGGGTGACGCAGTGCAGGAGATAAACCATGGCAGTGGCAACAGCCAAACTAAGTGATTTGCAGATATCTGCCCGAAAGGTGCGCCTGGTGGCTGATCTGGTGCGTGGCCAGCGGATTGTAGACGCCCGGGACACGTTACGGTTCACGATCAAGGGTGCGTCCAAGCCCCTCTTGAAGTTGCTTGAATCGGCTGTGGCCAATGCGGAATTCGCGGCCCAGGAAGGCCACGAGGACGTGGACACCGACGAAATGATTATCGAACGAATCGTGGTCAATGAAGGGCGGACGTTACAGCGCTACCAACCCGCCCCCCGCGGTCGTGCGTCTCGCATTCGTAAGCGCAGCAGCCACGTTGAAATCCGGATCGCGGACAAGTAAGGAGCAAGTTGTGGGTCAGAAGGTACATCCAAACGGATTTCGGTTGGGCGTCATCCAGAATTGGTCGTCGCTGTGGTTCGCCGAAAAGAACTACGCCGAGCTGTTGCATGAAGATCTGCGACTTCGCGATTATGTGAAGAAGCGTCTTTACCACACCGGTGTTGCGAAGATTGATCTGGAGCGGGCCGGTCGGAAGACCAAAGTGCACATTTATACGGCACGTCCCGGTCTGGTGATTGGCCAGCGTGGCGCGGAAGTAGACAAGCTCCGCTACGAGCTGGAGCAGCTTACCGGCCACGAAATGATGATTAATATTCACGAGGTACTGAGCCCGGAATTGTGCTCCACCCTCGTTGCCGAAAGCATCGCGCAGCAGCTCGAACGTCGTATGTCGTTCCGTCGCGTGATGAAGAAGGCCGTACAGAACACCATGCGCTTGGGTGCCAAGGGTATCCGACTTCGGGTTGCCGGACGTTTGAACGGCGCGGAAATTGCCCGCGCGGAAAACACGGCCGAAGGCAGTGTGCCCCTGCATACCCTTCGTGCCAACGTGGACTACGGCACGGCGACGGCCCACACGACCTATGGTTGTATTGGCGTCAAATGCTGGATTTACCATGGCGACATGATGCCCGGCGAACGCGTAACAACGGTTGGCGGCGAGCGGCCCCAGGGCCACGGCGGCCAGGCCGGCGGTGGACGACGCGCCGGTGGTGACCGTCAGCGTAAGGGTTCAGGTCCTTCCCGCAAGCGCGGCAACGAGAACGAGTAGGAGAGCCTGAACGATGTTAATGCCCAAACGCGTAAAGCACCGCAAACAACACCGTGGACGTCGCTCCGGCGCGGCCAAGGGTGGTTCGAATCTTGATTTTGGCGAATTCGGCTTGAAGGCCATGCAGGATGGCTGGATTACGGCGCGACAGATTGAAGCCGCCCGTATCGCCATCACCCGTCACATTAAGCGTGGTGGTAAGGTATTCATCCGAGTATTCCCGGACAAACCGATTACGAAGAAGCCCGCTGAAGTACGAATGGGTAAAGGTAAGGGTGCGCCGGAAGCATGGGTCGCGGTTGTAAAGCCTGGCCGGATCATGTTTGAAGTGGAAGGCGTCCCGGAAGAGCTTGCACGTGAAGCTATCGAGCGTGCCGGTTACAAGATGCCTATCAAGACGAAATTCGTTAAGCGCGACTAAGGCGGCCGCGCAGTCGGTACGCAAGGAGATGATTCGTGAAAGCGAACGAGCTCAGAGATAAAGATAACGAAACGCTGGTGAAGCAGATGAAAGAGCGTGAGAACGACGTAAGCAGTTTCCGTATGCAGGTTGCTACGGGCGTTGTCGAAAACGTTCGCGCTGCGCGCACTGCTCGACGAGATATCGCTCGCATCAAAACGATCCTCCGTGAGCGCGATATTGCCGAAGCGAAAGGTAAGAACTAAACATGAGCGAAGAGACGACTATCGCCGAAGACACACGTGGACGCCGTAAGGAACGGGTCGGCCTGGTAACGAGCGCCGCGATGGATAAGACCATTACGGTTTCGGTTCAGGGTGTGAAGTACCACCGCCTTTACAAAAAGGCGATGAAGGCGACGAAGAAGTATAAGGCGCACGACGAGGAAAATACCTGTAACATTGGTGATCTCGTGCGAATCAAAGAGACGCGTCCGCTGAGTAAGACCAAATGCTGGCGCCTGATTGAAGTGGTCAAGCGCGCGGAGTAATTCTTCCGGCGTGGCTGGCGGGATTCCACCCAGGCAATATTTGTCTTACGGATAAGGTTTGAGAGCATGATTCAGATATATTCGCGATTGAAAGTCGCCGACAACTCGGGCGCACGCCAGATTCGCGTGATCCAGGTAATGGGCGGTTCGAAGCGCCGCTATGCGGGTCTGGGCGACGTTGTGACAGCGAGTGTGAAAGAGGCCCTGCCGAATTCGAACGTGAAAAAGGGCGACGTGGTGAAGGCGGTAGTAGTCCGCGTGAAACACGATACGCAACGCCCCGATGGCACGACGATTCGCTTTGACAGCAATGCAGCGGTCTTGATTAACCCGAATAAAGAGCCCCGCGGTACGCGTATCTTCGGGCCCGTACCACGCGAGCTGCGTGAAAAGGGTTTCATGCGCATAATCTCACTTGCCCCTGAAGTGGTATAGGAATCGAAGAATGAACATTCGGAAGAACGACACCGTACTGATAATTCGCGGTAAAAACGCGGGTCAGCGCGGCCGCATTCTGGAAGTGGACCGTAAAAAAGAGCGGGTACTTGTAGAGGGCGTCAATATGATGAAGCGCCACACCAAGGCCGGTTCTCGTAACCAGGCGGGCGGTGTGGTCGAGCGTGAGGCGCCAATCCATATCTCTAACGTCATGGCCTGGTGTGATGCGACCGGTGGTCCATCCAAGATCGTGATGAAGACCCTGGAAGACGGCTCCCGCGTTCGTACGTGGAAGGTCAACGGCGAGACGCTGGACGACTAAGACCGGTCTCGTTGGACGAAACCAGCATGTAGGAGTGGCATAAAATGCCTGCAACACTCAAGAAAAAATACACAGAAACAATCCGTGGCGAGCTGCAATCGCAGTTCGACATCAAGAACGTCATGCAAGTGCCGGTCATCGAGAAGGTCGTGGTCAACATGGGTGTTGGCGATGCGATTGGCGATGCCCGTCTGCTGGACGCCGCCATCGAAGAGCTTACGGCCATTACGGGCCAGTTTCCGAGTGTGCGTACGGCGCGTAAGTCGATTTCTAATTTCAAGCTCCGTGAGGGCGTGAAGATCGGCTGCATGGTCACCCTGCGCGGCGAGCGGATGTATGAATTTATCGACCGGCTGTTTAACGTGGCCATGCCGCGTATCCGCGATTTCCGCGGGGTTTCGGCCAAGTCCTTTGATGGCCAGGGCAACTACACGCTCGGCATCAAGGATCAGTCGATTTTCCCGGAAGTGGACCAGGACAAGCTGGCCCGCACGCGCGGTATGAATATCACCTTTGTGATGGCGCGGAGTAATTCGACGGAACAGAGCCGTGAGTTGTTGCGTAAAATGGGAATGCCCTTTGTAACGAGCGGCACTGCTGCAGGAGAGAAACGTGGCTAAGAAATCACTGATTGCGAAGAATAAGCGCACGCCGAAGTTTCAGGTACGGGCCTACAACCGCTGCCGTTGCTGTGGTCGCCCGAAGGCGTATATCCGCAAATATCAGATCTGCCGCATCTGTTTCCGGACGTTGGCGCTCGAGGGTAAGTTGCCCGGCGTAACGAAGTCGAGCTGGTAGTTGGAATACTGCGTCGCTTGGCGCTAATAGGATAAGGAAATTTTGGCCCATGTCAATGAGTGATCCCATCGCTGACCTGCTGACACGCGTACGCAACGCGGCCCAGGCTCAACACAAGACTGTGGATGTGCCGGCGTCTCGCCTCAAGGTAGAGATTTGCCGCGTGTTAAAAGAAGAAGGTTATATCAGCGAATATACGGTCGTTGAAGAGCCGAAACCCGGTTCGATTCGGATTCATATGAAGTATGGTCGGGATCGGAAGGCGGTTGTGCAGGGCCTGAAACGGGTCAGCAAGCCCAGTCTCCGGGTTTATGTGGGCAGCCAGGACATCAAGCCGGTCTGCAGTGGGCTTGGAATTTCCATCATTAGCACCTCCGGTGGCGTGATGACGGGCAAAAAAGCCCGCCACGCTAAAGTAGGTGGTGAAGTGTTGTGCGAGGTCTGGTAGGCAGCGGCCACCGGAAACTGTATACAGCGAGTTTGAAGACAACCGGCCCAGCGAATCGGGTTGGTATGTGAAAGGATAAGGTCGTGTCGCGAGTAGGAAACCTGCCAGTGCCGGTACCCAGTGGCGTGAAGTGCGCACTTAAAGGCAGCACGTTGTCAGTCACGGGCCCCAAGGGCACGTTGGAAGAAACATTTCAGCCTGGAATCGGCATCGAGGTGGCAGAGAACGAAATCCTCGTATCACGCCCGACCGATTCCGGCCAGGACCGGGCCTTTCATGGTCTCACCCGTGCCCTCATCAACAATATGGTGGTGGGTGTGACGGAAGGTTACGAGCGCACGCTGATTATCGAAGGCGTTGGCTACCGTGCTTCCCTGCAGGGTAAGAGCTTGAACCTCCTGCTGGGTTTCAGTCACCCCGTTTCGGTGGATCCGCCAGAAGGCATTACGTTTACGGTTGAAGGCCAGCAGACGGTTAAGGTCAGCGGCATCAGCAAGCAGTTGGTTGGTCAAGTGGCCGCCGACGTGCGCTCCTTCCGTAAGCCGGAGCCCTATAAAGGCAAAGGTGTCCGCTATCAGAACGAGCGCGTTCGCCGTAAGGCCGGTAAAGCGGGCGGTAAGTAATTTACTAATGCGTTTCGCGGTCCAGGCAAATGACCTGCGACCCAGGAAAGGTAGAACATGGCTAAGAAAACGACCTATACGAAGGTGCTGCAAGAGCGCCGTCAGCGTCGGATCCGGAAACGGGTTGAAGGCACGACGGAGCGTCCCCGTCTTCGGGTTGTCCGCTCCACCAAGCACATTTATGCACAGATAATCGACGATACGACGGGGTCCACCCTGGCATCCAGTTCGTCGGTCGCGCTTAAGATTGCCGGCGGCACTGTAGACGCCGCCAAAGAAGTTGGCAAGTCGCTCGGTGAGCGCGCCAAAGCGCAGAATATTGAGCAAGTAGCGTTTGACCGAGGCGGAAATCTCTACCACGGTCGGGTCAAGGCTTTGGCTGACGCGGCACGTGAAACAGGTCTTCAATTCTAGGAGCAGTCTCTTGAGTACAGATCGAGGCAACAAGCGAGATAAGCGCAGTCGCGATAACCAGGATAAAGACAACGAGTTCATCGAACACGTGGTCAAGATCTACCGCGTGGCGAAGGTGGTGAAGGGCGGTCGTCGATTCAGCTTCAGCGCAATCGTCGTTGTAGGTGATGGCAATGGACGCGTCGGTGCTGCCATGGGCAAAGCCACGGAAGTCCCGAATGCCATTCGGAAGGCCATTGAGCGCGCCCGGAACAACATGATCCGTGTGCCCGTGGTCAACACGACCGTGCCCCATCAGGTAACGGGTCGATCCGACTCCGCAGCGGTGCTGATGAAGCCGGCCTCGTTGGGTACCGGTATTGTAGCGGGCGGTGCGGTGCGTGCCGTTGTAGAAGCCGCTGGTTACCAGAACATTTTGACGAAATCGCTCGGTTCCAACAACGCGACGAACGTGGTGTGGGCAGCGATTGAAGGCCTGAAGCAGCTGAAGACCGCCGAGCAGATTGCTGCCCTGCGTGGTCTGGATGTGGCCGAAATACTCTAAAGCAGGCCCGTAACCGCCCTGATGGCGACGGCACGGACAGGAAAGTACCGAGCACATGGAATTACATGATTTAAAAAACAATCCCGGCGCACGTAAGAAGCGTAAGCGAGTCGGACGTGGCCCAGGTTCCGGGCATGGCAAGACGTCTTGCCGTGGTCAGAAGGGTCAGAAGTCCCGCGCCGGTTATTCCCGTCACTTTGGTTTTGAAGGCGGTCAGATGCCCTTGCATCGGCGTCTGCCGAAGCGTGGTTTCCACCATGAAAATCGCTGGCCGATGGCGGTGGTGAATGTGGACGTGCTGGAGAAGGCCTTTGAAGCGGGTGCCGAAGTTACGGCCGAAGCGGTAGTCGCTGCCGGTTTGACACGGACGACCCGTGGTGGTCTGAAAGTTCTCGGCCGTGGCGAGTTGACCAAGGCGCTGACGATCAAAGTGCAGGCGATTTCGCCGAGCGCGCAGAAAAAGATCGAAGCCGCCGGTGGCAGTGTAGAAATCGTCGCTGTGACCCGTGTTGACTCTGATGCCGATACGGCTGAAAACGCTGGATAAGGAGTAACGGGGTGTCCGAGCCAATCGAAGCCTTTAAGAATGCCTTTAAGATACCCGAGCTGAAACAGCGCATCATTTTCTCGCTGGTCATGCTCGCTGTTTATCGCCTGGGTTGCCACGTTCCGGCCCCCGGTGTAAACGGTGCTGCCCTTGCGAAGAAAGTTGGTGGTGGCGGTCTTCTCGGTTTCTATGACATGTTCACGGGCCAGGCATTTTCGAATGCCACGGTTTTCGCGCTCGGCATCATGCCCTACATTACCGCGTCTATTATTCTCTCGCTCCTGATTCCGGTTGTGCCCGCCCTCGAGGCGCTGCAGAAGATGGGACAGGAAGGACAGAAGAAGATTACCGAGTACACGCGGTATGGGACGATCGGGCTGTGTCTGGTTCAGAGTGTGGCTATTGCTATGTTCCTCCAGAGCCAGGGCCCGGAAATCGTGCCGAATCCCGGTATCGGTTTCATCCTGTTGTGCGTGGTGACGTTTACGACGGGTACTGCCTTTATCATGTGGCTCGGTGAGCAGATTAGTGAACACGGTATCGGCAACGGTATCTCGTTAATCATCTTTACCAGTATCATCTCGTCAATGCCAGCCGCTATCGTCAACCTGATTCGGATGATTGGCACCAACCAGGTGAACATATTCACCGGTATCGTGTTGGTCTTCCTCATGGTGGTCGTGGTGATGGGTGCTATCCTGGTAACCACGGGACAGCGTCGGGTGCCGGTGCAGTATCCCCGCCAGGTGCGTGGACGCCGGGTGATGGGTGGACAACGGTCCTACCTCCCGCTCCGTGTTAACCAGGCAGGTGTTATCCCGATTATCTTCGCGAGTTCCCTGCTGATGCTTCCGGGCATGTTGGCTCAGAATCTCAACAGCGGTACGCTGGCGCTGATTATCAATCAGATTGCCAGTCCCGACCAGCTCGTGCATAACATACTCTATGCGATACTGATTGTGTTCTTCTCCTTCTTCTACACGGCGATCACCTTTAATCCCGTGGAGTTGGCGGACAACATGAAGAAGTACGGTGGTGTTATCGTGGGCGTGCGCCCCGGTAAGGCGACGGCAGACTATTTGAATAAAGTGATGACCCGGATTACACTGGTAGGTTCGCTGTTCCTTACACTGGTCGCTATCTTGCCGGTTATCGTCTACGTCTTCCTCAATGTACCAGACTGGATGATTGTACAATTCTTCGGCGGGACAAGCCTGCTCATCCTGGTCGGTGTGGCGTTGGATACGATTAAGCAGATTGAACAGCACCTGACGATGCGTCATTACGACGGATTTTCAGCCAAGAGTGGTGGTGGTCGCGTTCGCGCCCGTCGCGGTACCTGATCGCTGATTTCAGGTAATTTGTCAACGGACAAGACTTCGGTGGGTCCGTTAGTATAAACTATGTGTCGTTTGTGTGTGGATACCTGTGGAGTCACACCGGCAACTGCACCAGCAATGGTGACGTCAGGCGAGTGATGATATCGGTTCGTAGTGAGCGCGAGATAGACCTTCTTCGGGAGGCCAACCAAATTGTCGCAAAGGTGCACGATGCCCTTCAAGCGATGGTCGCGCCCGGAATCACAACGGCGGAGTTGGATGCCGTAGCGGAAGATATCATTCTGTCTTCCGATGCAAAGCCCGCATTTAAGGGATATCACGGGTTTCCCGCGTCGACCTGCATATCGGTTGACGAAGAGATTGTCCACGGGATTCCGGGTAACCGGAAGCTCCAATCGGGCGAGATAGTCAGTATTGATGTAGGCGTAGCCTACCGAGGATATTACGGCGATGCCGCTGTCTCCTGGCCTTGCGGCGAGATAGATGCGGAGCGTCAGGCCCTGCTTGAAGCCACCGATATGGCGTTGAGTGAGGCGATTAAGGCCGCTGCGGCCGGCAATGTGCTTCAAGACATTGGCCGGGCCGTTGAGTTGGTCTGCCTGCCCAAAGGGTATGGCATCGTGCGAGACTTTGTGGGTCACGGTATTGGAACCGCGATGCACGAGGAACCGCAGATACCGAATTATGATGACGGTCGGAAGGGTCCGCGCCTGAAGGCGGGGATGGTCTTCGCGATTGAGCCCATGATTAACCTGGGCACGGAAAAGTTCAGGGTATTGGAAGACGACTGGACGGCGGTAACGCTGGACGGAAAGCCAAGCGCCCATTTTGAACATAGCGTGGTAGTGCGCGAAGGTGGTGGTGAGATATTGTCTGGTTCCAAGGTACATAGTTGGGGTCAGCGTAAAGCATCCTAATCGAAGGTGCCGGAAGTTCCGGGCCCACGGGAGATAGATAGTGAAAGTACGCAGTTCTGTTAAGAAGATTTGTGAAAAGTGCAAGATTATTCGGCGTCATGGCCGGGTACGGGTCATCTGTGAAAACCCCAAGCACAAGCAGCGACAAGGATAGGAAGGGCGGTCCACGTAGCTTACGTGGGACGTTCCGTAGGAGAACTTAGGACATGGCTCGTGTTATAGGTGTAGACCTTCCCCGGGAAAAACGTGTGGAAGCTGGTTTGCAGTCGATCTATGGGATCGGGCTGACCAGAGCTCGGAAACTCTTGGAGAAGGTGGGTATCAATCCGGATACCCGTGTCCGTGATCTTTCCGATGAAGAAGCGAACCTGCTCTCCTCCACCATTCAGACGGAGTACAAGGTAGAAGGTGATCTGCGCCGCGAAGTATCGGCGAACGTAAAACGCCTGATGGAAATCAACTGCTACCGCGGTCAGCGCCACAAGCGCGGCCTCCCGGTACGTGGTCAGCGCACCAGTACCAATGCCCGGACTCGTAAGGGTCCCCGTCGTATGGCCGTTAAGAAGAAGTAATAACAGCTAGTCAACCTTGATGCCAAAGGAGGCACCGTCACGTGGCGAAAGAGAAAAAAAAAGGCAAGAGCAAGAAGCGCCGTGTAGCATTAAACTCGACTTCGGGCGTTGCACATATTCAGGCGACCTTCAATAACACGATTATCTCTATTACGGACCCCCAGGGGAATGTAATCGCGTGGTCAAGCGCGGGCCAGGTCGGATTCTCCGGTTCTCGCAAGAGCACGGCCTTCGCCGCCCAGCTTGCTGCAGAGCAGGCGAGCACCAAGGCGTTGGAGATTGGACTCAAAGAAGTTCGCGTTTACGTGAACGGACCGGGTGCCGGACGTGAGTCGGCGATCCGTGCCATTCAGGCTGCTGGCCTGGGTGTGTCGCTGATCAAAGACGTGACCAGTGTTCCGCACAACGGATGTCGCCCTCCCAAGCGTCGCCGCGTATAGCACCACATTCGTACTCGGGTCTGGGGTCTGATTCGAGACGTGGTGTCGCATGGCGTTGGTCTGAGTGGGGGCTATTGGATAGCTTGAGTCCTGAAAGGCGTGGATAGATGATAGCAAAAGAATTTACGATCCCGAGATACGTGAAGATCGACGACGAGTCGAACGAGAAATATTCACGCATAACGGTAGAGCCTTTTGAGCGCGGCTACGGTACGACAGTAGGGAATTCCCTGCGTCGCGTGCTGTTGGCCTCCTTGGAAGGTACGGCTGTAACAGCGATTCGTATCGAAGGCATCAGCAACGAGTTTTCGGCCATTCCCGGCGTACGGGAAGACGTGACCGAAGCGGTGTTGAACCTTAAGAAGTGTGACATACGCTTGAATCGGGAAGAGCCCCTCATTTTCACGTTCTCCTACAGTGGAGAAGGCGAAATTACGACGGGCGATATTTTCGGCGACCAGGAATTGGTCGACGTTTTTGACCCGGAACATGTGATTATGACGTCCACTTCCAAGTCGACCAAGTTGGAGATGGAGATTAAGGTTGCCCGCGGTCGCGGTTACCTTACAGCGGAGCACTTCGAATTAGAGCACGCGCCCATCGACACGATCTACCTGGATGCGAATTTCTCACCGGTTAAGAAGGTGAATTTCCAGGTGGAAGATGCCCGTGTCGGTCAGACGACGGACTATGACCGCTTGCTGCTGGATATTTGGACCAACGGTTCGATTACGCCAGAGAACGCCCTGGAAGAGGCGGCGAGCCTCTTGATTGGTCACCTGCGTATCTTCGTGAAGCAGGAGCAGGAAAACGATGACAGCGCAGCGGAGTCTTCTTCGGAAGATCCCGAGTTGATGCGCTCGCTGGCGCGCACCGTGGATGAGCTCGAGTTGAGCGTTCGTGCGGCCAACTGCCTGAAAGCAGCGAATATCCGGACTATCGGTGATCTGGTGGTCCGTGAAGAGAGCGAAATGTTGCAGTTTCACAACTTCGGCAAGAAGTCGCTCGACGAGATTAAGGCCCTTCTCGAATCGATGGGCATGTCACTTGGAATGAAAGTCGGAGCTGCCGCCGCTGCGGTTGGCGCCCCCGAACCTGATATCAATGAGGATGAATAATCATGCGGCATCGCAAAGCAGGTAGACGCCTGGGACGGAACATGTCCCACCGTAAGGCGACGATGCAGAGTTTGGCCGTGGCGCTGTTTCACCACAATGCGATTGAAACGGGTCATTTGAAAGCCAAGGAACTGCGTCGTTTTGCAGAACCCATCATCACGCTGTGCAAAGTGGACACGGTCGCCAATCGTCGGCGCGCCTTTGCGAAGCTTCGTGATAAAGAAGCCGTAGCCAAGCTCTTCACCACCATCGGACCGGCCTATGCAGAGCGTCCCGGTGGCTACACGCGCATTCTGCGTTTGGGCAACCGTGTCGGTGACGCGGCCCCCATGGCGCGGATTGAGTTGGTCGAGATGGGCGAGTATCAGGCCGAAGACTGAGTCTGAACTCCCCGCCTGCGGCGGTTACAAGGTACATCCCGGGAGCAACGTAGCATGCGTTGCTCCCGTTTTGTGTTGCGGGATGCCGTTTGTATCCCAATCGCCCCTTGTATAGAATGGGCGGCAGTCCGGTGTGCGCACCGGTTTTCTTCATTTTGTCGCCGTACTCCACCGAAAGGGTCCAGATTCATGGCCAAAATACCCTTCGCTTTGCAACTCTATTCCGTTCGTGACGCGCTCGAAGAAGATATTGAGGGCACCCTCGAGCGGGTCAAAAAAGCCGGTTACGACCATGTGGAGCTTTCTGGCACTGCGGGGAAATCGGTGGAGGAGTTCCGCGCGGCCCTCGCCACGGCTGAGCTTAGCGCGATTTCCTGTCACGTGGATTTCGAGCGGTGCCAATCGGATTTGGCGGGCGCGATCGCCGATTGTCAGGCCTTTGGTGTGGCATGGGCGGTCATTCCGTGGTTGGATCCGGAAGCCAATCCCCAGCTGGCCGACTGGTCGGCCCGTGGCGTGGAGATGGCGGCGATGGGAGAAGCCTTTAAGGCGGCGGGAATTACATTGTGCTTTCACAATCACTTTATTGAGTTTGAGCCAATCGACGGGAAAACGCCTTTTGATGCCGTGTTTGAAGCGGCGGACCCCGCGAACCTGTCCATCGAGTTGGATGTGGGTTGGTCTCACTATGGCGGGGCCGATACCCTGGCGGTAATGCAGCGCTATGACGGACGAATTCCGTTGTTGCACATCAAAGACATTAAGCAGCGCTATGACGGTGAGGAGCCCCACATCACGGAGTTGGGGAATGGGGCCACAAAGTTCGGGCCCTTGTTGAAAGCTGCCGGTGAAATTGGCGTGTCGTGGCTCATCGTGGAACAAGATGAGTCCGCGCGGGATCCATTAGAAAGCGCGCGCATGAACGCGGCCTATATGCGGGTCCACGTTTTTTGAGTGACGCGCGATGTGATGAGGACATTTCGAAGGGCAGGGTGACCCCCGGTCTTTCGTGGATGGGCAGGTTGATGGTGCGAAGTGAATTGCTACAGGCCCCGTGGTTTCCGGCATGGGCATTGTTCGGGCGTTCCGGCTGGAGCCGTCTGGTGGCCGTGTTGTTGTTGTCGGTGGTGGCCGGTTGTGCACCTCAGGTAGCCCTCACGGGGCTCGTGACGGATGAGGTCGGGTCACCCCTGCCGGGTGTTTCCGTAAAAGTGACGGGCACCGAGTTCTTTGCTATCGCCAACGGCAACGGTCTTTTCGGGTATCGCCCAGGGCGGTTAACGGTGCCCCCCGGCCGCTGGGACCTCTACTACATGAAAACGGGGTTTACCTCCGCCACCCAGACCATTCAAACCGGAGAAGGGCGCAGCATGGAAGTGCCGCCCATCGTGTTGTGGCCCTTGCCGAGTGCCCGCGGTGTGTTTGATTACGAGAATCATCGATACGTCGATTGGACCCGGGTCGAGCCCGAGCGATTTGTGCGGGAAGATAAATCTGTGGTCTTTGGCACCTTGCAGGAGCCGACCTTTCGCGTTCCCGAAGGACTTCACCGAATCGTGGGGTATCGGGTGTCTCCGTACGATTGGCGAATGAGTCGTCTGGAGCCCGTGCAGGCCTTTCGTGAGGGGCCGGATGGGGAAGTGGCTTCCGGGGCCGCGGAAGAAGTCTGGGCAGAGTCGGTCCGCGTTCCGGTTCAGGCCGTCCCCATCGATGAGCCGGAGCAACTCTTGTGGGAAATTCGACCGTCCCGTCCGGTCGGTCCGGGCGTCTATGCCATTCACTGGGGTGCCCTCGAAGGCGACCCGACCACCGATGCCTCTGCCTATCTGGTGGAGGTCTATGATCCGGCGGTGGTGGAAGCCCCGGCAGCGGCAACGGAAGAAGAAGCCACCGGAAAAGCCCCACCCAAGCCGGAAAGTGGGGATGCCGAAGATACTGGATTTTAGACCTGGCGAGTGGTCGTCGGGAAAATCATTTGCGCCCATTTTTGGCGTTGTAGTTTGGAGAAGGTCATGAAGAATCAGTACGTCAATAACCTCCAGGAGGGGGATGTTGTCAACGATGTATTTATCGCAACGCGGAACGATTTGCGTACCAAGCAGGACGGGGGAAAATTTCTCGGGATGGTCTTCAAGGATCGGACGGGAGAAATTGGGGGTATCATGTGGAACAACGCGGCGGAGGTGTCGCGTCAATTTGAGGTGGGGGATGTGGTCAATGTGAAGGCCAAGGTAAATTCTTACCAAGGCCGTCTCCAACTTCAGGTGGACCGGGTTCTGCCCCTTCGCGAAGGCGAATACGACGTCTCTGACCTGGTGTTTACCCCGGACAGCATGGAAGAAGATATTCAGGGCCTGCGGGGCATCCTCGAGACGATTAAGAACACCTGGTTGAAGACCCTGGTGGATGCGTTCTTAAACGATGCCGATTTTATGGGACGGTTCACCGGGGCCGCAGCGGCGAAAAAGTGGCACCATGAATTCCGTGGCGGGCTACTGCGCCACACGCACGAGATGTGTCGACTCGGGGAAACGATGTGTGAGCTCTATCCCAATATCGACCGCGATTTGCTGATGACCGCCATCTTCTTTCACGATATTGGGAAGCTCGACGAAATGACCCATGAGCTCTGTGTGGACTACACCACCGTGGGTCGACTTCTGGGGCACGTGCACCTGGGGGCGGAAACAGTCTCCCAGCGGATCGCGGACATCGATGGCTTTCCCGAGGGTCTTCGCCTGGAGCTTTTGCACTGCATTCTCTCCCATCACGGGGAGCTGCAATATGGCTCACCGGTAGTACCGAAGTCGCTGGAAGCTATCGTGCTGCATCATATCGATAACCTGGATGCACAGGCAGCCGCCTTTTCGCGCATCATTCAAGACTCGAAAGACAAAAATCAGGAGTGGTCGGATTACATGCCGCTCATTGATCGGATGATTTGGAATAAGGAAGGCTAAGGGCCCCGGAGTGGGTTGGTCGGATGCTATGAAACCTCGGGTCTGTCTGTTTGCGGCGGAGACATTGCTTCATTGGTCGGCGTATTATGTCGGTGCCTTTCGGGCGGCCTGCGATACACAGGTCATTGGTCCGGCCATTGAGCCAGAAGGCCATGATTACCCCGAATGGGAGCGCGTCGCTCCGCACGTGGTAAAAAACGATGTGTGCACGCCTACCGCAGACGCGGCCGAGCGATTGGCCCTGCTCCCGGAAGGGTGGGAGCCCGATCTGCTGGTCGTGATTCAATCGGGCGATGTGCGCATTGAGGGGATCGGACAGGTGGGGTGCCCTACGGTCTACCTTTCCGTCGACACGTGGCATGATGTCAGTGAGTACCAATATGCCTACGCCTACGATTTTGTCTTTCTCGCGCAACGGGCGTTGGTGAAATATATGCATCAGGTGGGGTGTTGCCGGGCCTTCTGGCTGCCCCTGGCCTGTGCTCCCGAAGCCCATTATGGCAAGGCCGACGTGGCCCCCGCCTATGACATCGGATTCGTAGGGCGCACCCACTACTATGTGAATGGCAAGCGTCGTAAACGGCTCACTATGCTGGAGGCGGCCGTTGACCTGCGGGTGTTTTTTGGCCTGGGCCCCCAGGAGATGGCAGAGGTACTCTCTGCCGCGCGATTGGTTTTTAACGCGAGCATTGCCTGTGACGTCAATATGCGAGTCTTCGAAGCACTGGCGACGGGCCGCCCCCTGGTGACCAACCGTGAGGCGGTGGCCAATGGCCTGGACGCGCTCTTCGAAGAAGGGGTCCACTACATCGGCTACGATGACGAAGATTTGCTTTCCCAGGTACGTCACTATCTCGAGGATAGTGCGGCCGCGGAAGCTATCGGCAAGGCCGGCAAGGAGGAAGTGCTCGCCCATCACACCTACGCTCATCGGGTTTCGGCGTTGTTGGAGCAACTCAATGCCCACGGTCTGGCCCTGGGGGAGCGGGCCTACCCCCGCTTCCGGAGTGCCGGGCCGGTGCGTGAACTGGTTCCCCTGGCGTCGCAACGGGTATTGGATATCGGGATGGGCCTGAAAGCGAGCCGCGTTGCCCTGTTGCACCGAGGCGTGGAACGGCTGGTTGGGGTGGCCCGGGAAGTGAAGGATTTGCACCAGCGGGCCAAGTCGTACGACGCGTTATGGCGCATCGACCAATTGCCCCTGGCGCATGCCGAATTCGATGCGATCATGTGGGTGACGCCCGAGCGTTGCGACCAGGATATCGACTGGGTGCTCGGTTACTCGCGGGAGTGGCTGGTTCCAGGGGGGCGCGTGGTTTTTACCGTGACACTGGAGGAGCTCTCCGGGCTGGAAGTGGAGCCGGAGTTATCGACCCTCGATGCCTGGCTCATAAGCAAAGGCTTTCGTCTGGTCCACTATGTGGCTCCGGCATTGGACACGACGCTGGCCTACATTACGGCGGTCCCGATTCTCACGAATATGGAAGACCTTGTCCGCGAACTCTACCAGGAGTTTCCGGTAAACGGGGAGAACACCGAGCCCTGGAAAGGGGTTACGGCCGTCCCAGCACCCGATTCACCAGATGCTGCAGGTCCGTAGCAGAAACGCCATTTCCATCCACATCGGCGGCGGGGGTGTCGTCTCTTCCGAGGATGTTGTTGACCACCAGCTGTAGATCAACGGCATCGACCTGCCCATTGCCATCCACATCACCCTGGGAAAGGGTAATGTCATTGCGGGTGGCCGAGTTTTCTCCCACCAAAATGTTTGCCGTGGTGAAGGGGATATAGCCCGGAGACTCCGCACGCACGGTGTAGGTGCCCGGCAGCAGAAGGCGGTAGTAATCCCCCACGTCGGGGTCCGTGAAGACGGGCTGGGGGTTGTCTGACACGGTGATGGTGGCAGCGAGGGGAGTGCCCGTGGTGCCGTCGGTCACAAGGCCCCGGATGCCACGATGGACCCGGTCCAGGTAGGCACGCATCCCGTTCCTGTTGTCTTCCCACAGGCCCGCCAAACTGCCCCTACTCGGGTTCTTGATGGTGGAAACCTCCAGCGTAAAATCGATAGCGCCAGCGTATCGATAGTGCCAGTCCTGCATGCCCCCTGAAATGCGAAACCAACGGGAGCCATTGACAATACCGCCGGGGTAAATCCGGCTGGCGGCCATGGGGGGGTTGAGGCTGGCGTAGGTGGTGGCCAGGGATTGCATAAGATCATCATCGGGGGTGGGGGCTTCCTGTCCCGAGGCAATTTCGGGCACTTCGTCATAGGGATAGTTGACGAGTAGCGCTCCGGAATGATAATTGGCCATGAGGACGAATCGGTGATCCACCGACCAGTCGATGACCCGGGCCACTTCCGGCTGGAGACCCACGGTGTTGATCATGGGCTCGGTGGCGAGGGTGCCCGAGAAATGGATTGGCCATTCGGGGAAGCTGCGGTTGAGATCAGCGTTATTGGCATTCCAGCGAATTCCCATTTCATAGCCGTCAGGGTTGAGCAGGGGGAGTATCCAGATGTCGGTCTCGTCGATGAGACTGGTAATGCCGGCATCACTGCCATAGCCGGTGAGCAGGGTCTCGATAAAGTTGAGACAGAGCACCGTACCGATGGTTTCGTCTCCGTGTATGGTGGAGAGATAGGCGAATTCCGGTTCGTCTTCTTCTACGCCGGGATTGTCCGTAATCTGCAGGACCCATAGCTCTCGCCCCTGGGTAGACTGGCCGATGCTGACACGGCGGCAGAGGTCTGGGTAGGCCGCCTCCCAGTCGCTGAGCTGGGTGCCCACCTCGGCGTAGCTGGGGTAGTCGGTGGCCTGCTTCTCATCCGACGGCTGCACGGATTCCAGCACATAGGGGATATTGGCAGCCTGAAAAGCGGGCCAGAAGGTATGCAAGACGTAGGCCCGGGTGCCATTACCATCGTAGTGGTCCACGATGGCACCCGTCGCTTCGATGGCGCGAAGGGTGGCGACATCGGTATTCGGCGTGCGGATGATGTAGGTGGTATGGTCGGGTTCCTGCGCGATGGCGCCCATGGCTGGGAGCATCAGCAGGGCAAGAAAAAGACGCTGCGCCCCGGTGTCCGGCCACCAATGTGAAAACGATTGCAACATGGATTGTCATTCCCGAATGTATCGCCTGCCTTATTGTACCTCATTGGCGACAACATGGAAGGTGCAGTAGGTCGTGTCGCCATCCTGCGTGGTCACGCTGAGGCTGACTGGATAGTGGCCCGCCTTCTTAAAGGCGTGGACCGTGCGGGGCTCTTTCGACTTTTTTCCGTCGCCGAAGTTCCATTGGAGTTTCTTGACGGCGGTTTCAGGGCTGTAGGGTATTGCTTGACCAACGCTGAAGCTCTTGGAAAGGGTAATGGGGAGCCGTCCGGCGGGGACCCGCATGAAGTCGTAGGCGTTAAAGGTGCGGGATTCACCTACGTTGACCGCAATTTCCTCGTCAACGGTGATGAAGCGTACCGCGCCTTCTCCAACCAGCACGTCGGCCATGGAGACCAGGGTCTGGCTGAATTTGGAGCTGTCGCAATAGGCCAGTACGATGGCATCTGCCTCGGAGAGATAGGGGAGGTTGCGGGGGTAGCCCAGCAGTACCACCACGACCTGGGCTCCCTTGGCCTTCAGCTCGCGCACGAGGCGTACCTGGCCCTCGGGGCGGTCCGTTTCACCGAAGACGCAGACCACGGTGCGGATGCCCCGGATGTGGCTGGTGACTCGGTGGATTTCAAAGTCCTTGATTTCACCCACATGGCGGGCGGTCGTGATGGGTTGTTGGGAGATGTGCTTGATGTGTTTCTCCATGCTCGCATGGAGGACTTCCACGCCGATGGTGCCCGTAATGCCGATAGGCATGCTCTTATCTTTCAGCAGGGGGAGGACGTTGCCCTTGTTCTGAACAATAGTAATCGCACGTTCTTCGATGGCCTGTACTTGCTCGGCCAACTTTTTCGTACGTTCCAGGGGGGCCGCATCCTTTTCAGTTTTGGCGACCTGTTCCATCAGGTGCTCAAACTTGTAGTCCAGGACTCGTTTGAAGGCGGTGTCGATGAGCGCTTCGCTCAGTCGGCCTTCGTCCACGGCGGTAACGATGCGATCGACGGCGCGCATTTCCTGGCTGTCGGCACCATCCCACATGATCATATCGGCGCCGTGAGTGAGCGCCCGAATGGCGGCTTCCGCAGGGTCGATGATGCCCGAAACATCCTGGGTGTCCATGGGGCCGGCGAGAATGATGCCCTCATAGGCGAGGTCGTTACGAAGCATCTGCCGCAGTACCACGGGGGAAACACAGGCGGGGAGGCCGCTGCTGTCCAGTGTGGGAACGAGGGTGTTTCCCACGTGGACGAGGGGTGTCTGATTGGCGATAACCCGGTGATAGGGCAAGAGGTCCTGTTGGGGCAGTTGGGCGACGGGCGTGAGCAACACGGCGGGTGATTTTTCGAGACGGTTTGCGCCCCCACCGGGAAACCCGAGGGGCACCGCGATGATGCCACGGTCACGGAAAACGCGGCTCGTAATATTGAAGGTATCGCCAATGAAATAGGGGTCGCTTCCCAGGTTGTAGACCGAGCCTACGGCGTCTTTAATGCTGGGGGCCAATTCCAGCGAGGGACCAAGGTGGAGATTAAAGCCCATAAGGTTGAGGTGCTGGGCCAGGAGTTCTGCCAGCGCCTCGGTGGTGGCCGGGTCGTTGGCCGCCGCGAGCGATAGGGGCGAGGGGAGTTGGATGAACTCGCTGAGCTCCTCCCGGTCGGTCGCGGTCAGGCGATAGATGTTGGTGCCGACCCAGAGAGGGATGCCGGAAAGTTGTTCGACACCCCGGAGTTTGGCCACGTAGACCGAGGCGTAGGAAGGCCGTAGTATCTTGCGGATGATGGCGGCACCGGGGGTGTAGGACTTGAGATAGGCGAGGTCTTCCACACTGGGCTGGTGGCTGCCCGACATGGTGACGACCATCAGCTGGGCGACTTTCTTTCGCAGGGACACCTCTTCCAGGGCGGTGGCGACGGGGTCTTCATCTTCGGTGGACGGGACCTCGGGGATTTCGCTCGGGTAGGTGATGGAGGGCTGGTCAATGATACTCGGCGGCTGGGTCGAATCTGAGTCGGCTGCGACCAGGGCGAGGAGCCCAGCGAGGAGGAGTGATGTCATGGGAGCTTCCTTGTTTTGGGTGGGGTGATTCTATCAGAACGGGCGCGATGCCTCGAATTGTGTCACGGCATGGAAACCCGGTCGGCCCAGCGGATAGAATAGCAGGCGTTGGCCTCCCGCGCTTGGGTGGGCCCCATTACGACCCATCAGGTGTTATTCCTATCATGAGTTTTAAATCCACCATCGCTGCGTGGCCCGAATCTCGTCTCCAACCCCTTTACGAGGAGGCGACGGCGGCCGATGTAGAGCACGCGTTGGCCAAAGATGAACTGGGTATGGCCGACCTGGGTGCCCTGCTTTCCACGGCAGCCAAGCCCTATCTGGAGCCCATGGCCCAGAAGGCCAACCGCCTGACCCGGTGGCATTTCGGACGTACCATCTCCCTCTATGCGCCCCTCTATATTTCTAATCTGTGCGCCGCCGACTGTGTCTACTGTGGATTTTCGGTACGCTCGGGGAATAAGGAAAAGCGGATTACGCTGAAGCCCGACCTTATTCGGAAAGAATGCGAGGCGTTGGCCCGCATGGGCTATCAGAATGTGCTGATACTGACGGGGGAAGCCCCCAAAGCGGTTACCGTGGACTATATCGCCGAGGCCATTGCGATAGCCCGTGAGTATTTCAGTGGCGTGTCGGTCGAGGTCTATGCGGTCGATGAAGCAGATTATGAACTCTTTGTGGAAGCGGGCCTGGAAGGGGTCACGCTCTACATGGAGACCTATCACCGACCTACCTATGGTCAGGTGCACCTGGAAGGCGAGAAGTCGGTCTACGACTACCGTCTGGACGCTTCGGAGCGGGCCGGTAAGTCGGGCGTGCGCAATTTAAGCATTGGCGCGCTGCTCGGGCTCTATCAATGGCAACAAGAGCTGCTCTGGGTGGGGCTTCATGCCCGGCATCTGCAAAAGCACTGCTGGCAATCCTCCCTTTCTGTTTCCTTTCCCCGGCTGCTTCATACACCCGAACGTTTTGAGGTGCGTGATTTCGTGGGGGATAGCGATTTGGTACAAGGTATGTTGGCACTCCGCCTTTTCCTGCCCGAAGTGGGCTTCAATCTGTCTACCCGCGAGGCCGCGTCTTTTCGCGACAAATTGATTCCGCTGGGAGTTACGGCCATGAGTGCGGGGTCGAGCACCCGCCCGGGCGGCTATGCCACCCGCGGTAAGGAAGTGCTGGAGCAATTTGAAATCGAAGATTTGCGATCCCCGGAAGAGGTGGTGCAGGTCATTCGGGCGGCCGGCTATGACCCGGTCTGGAAAGACTATGACCGGGCTTTCGATCCCGTTTGAGCTCCGCTTCGGTGGCGTCTGCAAGGCCGCGTCACTCCCGTCACAGGGAACTTGGCGGATAAGGGGCGGGGGTGTACAATGAAGGCGAGCGCAGTGGTGTAGGGGAACCCCTCCGGCCATGTGCCGGATGACCAGGGACAGGAGACTATGGGCGAGCAAGGGCAATTAGTACATTTGCTACGGTTACTCGGGGATGATTCACCTGTGGTCCAGGAGGCCCTGGCGCGGGAGTTCTACGCCTATGGGCCGGCATTGATGTCGGACCTGACGTCATTGGATGCACCGCCCGACAGTGATGCCTTAGCGACCATTCGTGCGCTTCTGGTGGAGGAGGGTCGTCGGCAATTGCGGGAGGGCTGGGAGGCCTGGCTTCAGGCGGAAAAGCCCGAGCGGTCCCTTGCGCGTCTCGAGTCGGCCCTGGCGCTCTTATCCGACTTTCAAAACGGACCTGGCCATCCGACCTCGCTCGGCGACGTGTTGGATGAGCTGGCCGAGTCGTTTCGCCTGCGTGGCGGTACGGTGGATGAGGAAACCCTTTCGCGTTTCTTGTTTAAGGAGAAGGGATTGGAAGGGGACCGATCCAATTACTATCATCCCCTCAACAGCAATCTGGTCAATGTGGTAGAGACCCGCAGGGGACTGCCCATCAGTCTGGCCTGTGTCTATATGCTGGTCGGTGAGCGGTTGGGATTTACTATCGGGGGGTGTAATTGGCCGAACCATTTCTATGCCCGCGTGCGGCTGAAACACCAGCTGATGCTGGTGGATTGCTTCAACGGGGGGCGCATGGTGGATCGGGAATCTTTCTTAAAGCTGCAAGGGCCCTCCAAGGAAGCCGCAGAGGCGATTGTGGATAAGGCGGCTTCGGTGGATACGATTGTGGCGCGGGTACTGGGGAATCTGGTGCGCGCCTATCAGCATGAATCGCAGGATGAGGAGTCCCGATTGATGCTGGACCTATTGCATGGCCTCGAAGGACGCTCGGGTGCCCGAAATCAGGCTTGACCTATCGGTAGTGGCGCGCGTGGGCGAGCCGGGGATCAGCTAACCGCGTCGTAGCGAAACTCTGGTAGGCTCGGCCCTCGACTTCGAGGGTTTCGGTGCCCACGATGCCCGCTTTAAGTAAGCGGGCCAGGTTGTTGAGATACGATTCGCGGTCCGCTGGCGCCAGGGATTGGAGTGTCTGGAGCAAGTCACGGCCGGAACGGGAGAGATCGAAGGTGTCTTCGATAACATCCGTCACCGAGAGGCGGTCGGGTGGCGCTTGAGCTCCATTCGGTGGTGGAACATTTTGTCGAAAAGGGGTTGAGGAATCGATACGCAGTGACATGATAAGGGACCTTCTGACGTTGATAGACAGGTACTTCCCGTTTATCGGCGGGGAGGCGGTGAAACTGGACTGGAGAGACACAATTGACGTTTTTCGCATATTGCGTTCAATCCGTTGGAGGTTTTCCTTGACTTATCGTATCGTATTGGTGTAGAAGGATTAAGATAAAAAATAGTACGATAGGGTGTAGGGGATCTGTCACAATCCTGTTGTCAGATGTTTACCACCCATTTTGACATGAACAACGCGAAAATACGGGGAGTATTTGGCGCAGCCCGGGTTGTGCCGCTGCCTGATTAGGCATGGCGGTCCATATGGCTCGCATGCGCAGCGTATTTGATTTTTCAGCCGTGCCGTAGTTGGTGGCACGGTCCCAAAGGAGAAGGTAGCTATGCGAGGACGTAGGGCTGGAGCGATGACGAGCGGTATCGCTCCGAAGCCGAGGGGACTTGGAGGAAGAATGAACGCATTTTTGACCAGCGGTCTTGCCTTGGCAATGGTGACGGTTTCCTTCGTCAGCACGGCGGAATCTCTTTCGGTGGAGGACAGTGACGTACGGGGCGTGCTCCGGTCATTGAACGCACCGGGCGCCACCGAAGCGCCCGTGATCTATCAGACCGATGAAGGTTTCATCCGATTTCTCGGTGCGCCTCCAGGAGGTACGTTCCTGGTGCGCGAGACGGGTGCCAAATCGGCAGATGCCGCCGCGACGGCCTCGGTTTTTGTGACCGATCATGCCGGAGCTTTTGGTGCGCTCAGTGAGTCAACCAATTTCCGCACCGGTCCGGTTCGGTCCCATGGGGATTCGAGCTACGTCCATTTGGACCAGTACTACGACGACATTCCAGTCTTCGGTGCCCAGGTCGTGCTGCAAGTGAACGCGTCGGACAGTGTGCAGAATGTCTTGAGTGACATCATGCGCGATACCCGTGCGTTGGATGACGGTTCGGTCTCGGTGACCCCCACCCTTTCCGGTGGTCAGGCGCTGGCGGCAGCCATCAACGATTTTGCGGTAAGCTCCGATGCACATGTTGCTGGCGATTACCGGGGGGTTGGCACCGCGGAACTGCTGATTTTCCGCCCGTCGGTGGTGGGGCTCTCTGGAGCGACCCGCCTGGTGTGGCGTGTGGAAGTAGCGGCCAGCGGCACGGACCCCGTGCATAGTGTGGTGCTCGTCGATGCGCACAGTGGTCAGGTAGCTTTGCACTATTCGCTGCTCGAGCATGTGCTTGATCGTCAGGTCTTTGACGCGGATGGTGGAATCACCGTTCCCACCACGCCGACCCGCGCGGAAGGCGATGGCCCGACGGGTATTCCGGCAGTGGACGACACCTACGAGTTCCTGGGTGATACCCACAACTTCTTTCTTACTGAGCATAGCTACGACAGCTTTGACGGCAATGGCAGCCCCATAGTGGCGACGGTCAACGTGCCGTTTTCCAATGCCTGTTGGGGTTGTTCGCTGAATCCGGGCAGCTCGCAGGAAGGTTCGGGCGAAATCACGGAAATGCTTTTCGGTATCGGTTTCAGCCTGGACGACATCGTGGCCCACGAATTGACGCACGGGGTGACCCAGTTCACTTCCGGGCTCATCTATTTCGGGTTCTCCGGCGCCATTAATGAGTCCTTCTCGGATATGTGGGGCGAGTGGGTCGACCAGACCAACGGCAGCGACAATGACACGGAAGAGAATCGCTGGGTCGTGGGTGAAGAACTGGACCCGAGCATCTTTGGCACCTTCGGCAACGTGGGTATCCGGAACATGAAGGATCCCACCATTTTTGGTGACCCTGACCGCCTGGGCAGCCCGTTGCTTCTGGACGTGACCTCCTTTGTGGATAATGGTGGCGTGCACGTCAACAGCGGTATTGGTAACAAACTGTGTTATCTGCTGACGGACGGTGGAACCTTCAATGGTCAGACGATTACCGGCATGGGTGTCTCTATGGCGGCCGACCTGTTTTTCGCCACCCAGTTCCTCCTCTCTCCGGGTTCGGACTACAACGATCTCTATCTCGCCCTGGGTTCGGCGGCCATCGATCAGGGCTTGAGCTTTGACGAGCGGTTGAATATTGCGAATGCCGGTAAGGCGGTCGAAATTGTTCCCGACTTCCTCTTTGAAGATGGGCTGCGCGATTTCCGCGCACTGGCCACGACCGACACGACAGGCAGCCCGGTTATCGCCCTGAAATGGACGAATCCCGATGCGGCCCTTTTTGACGAAGTGGTGGTGCTGCGGAGTGTCGCCGGATTCCCGACCAACCTGACGGACGGCGAAGAAATCGCCCGGGGTACGCTTTCCCAGTTCCTTGATCAAGATGTGCTCGACGGCGTGACCTACTACTACAGCGTCATCGTGGACCTGAGCTCGGGCCTTCCCCAGTTGGTTTCCGCCCGGGCCACAGCAGGCGAAATTGCTTCCAGCGCATTGACGGAATCCTTCGGTTCCGACGCGCTGATTGCGGACGGCTCGAATACGGTGGATCTCGCGTACAGCCAGATTCTATATACGCCCGTGGGACCGCCCGTAGGTGCCTTTGGCACGGCTTCTGGTAGCGGTAGCTTCAACAACTACGAAGCCACCTACATACCCAGCGCCTTTGCCCTGCCCGTTGCTCGGGAAGATAGTGAAGGAACGGCCTTCGACATTACGTCGCCCCAGGATTCCGGCATTATTGCGAATCTGGGTGAAAAGACCTTCCCCTTCTTTGGACAGCCTTACTCGCAGATCTACGCAGCCGCCAACGGTTACATCAGCTTCCAGCCGGTGGGCGCGGGCGACGCGTTGAACTTCCCGAGTCTGGCCTCCCACTTCGCGATTCCCCGAATCTCCTACTTCTTCGCGGGCAATGCCGACCTCTTTGATACGCTGGCCTCCAGTGCGGGCGGATCGATGTGGCTGCGCTTCCTCGATGATCGCTTCGTGGTGACCTATGAAAATGTGCCCCAGTTTAATTCGCTGGCACCAAGCACGGTCGGCGCGACGAGCACTATTCAGGTGGAGCTTTTCTACAGTGGTCACATTCGGATGACCTATCTGGATGCCGTGGCCAGTGCGGCCGTGGTAGGCCTTTCCGATGGTCGGGGTGTTCCGGTTGACCCGGCAACGCTCTTCCCCGGCGTGGCCAGTGCCGGTGGTCTTTCCGACCTGTCGAATCTGCCGGAAGAAAACGTCTTGTTGCGCCTGGAGCCGGTCTCGGTTTCCGCCGCAGATGCCGGTGATTTGATCGAGTTTACCGTGACGGCCATCGCGCCGGAAGGCAGCGCGACAACGCCGGTGCTTACGGGTGAGTGGAATGGCCCGGGCGGTCTGCGCTTCGCGGATAATGGCAACGGTACCGGTACCTTCAGTTGGCAGACGACCTTACAGGATGGAGGCACCTACCAGCTTCGCGTCACGGCCATGGCCGATGGTCAGGTGGCCTATCAGGACATCACGATTCAGGTCGGCGATGTGCTGTTGCTTCCGGAAGCCACGAATCTGGCGCTCCTCTCGGGCGAAGCGGGTGAAGACCCGACCCGTAGCCGTGCGGTGCAGACTGAAAGCGCCCTTTCCGCCGCCTATACCTACAGCCATCCGCTGCAGGCCGATGGCTCGGGTCTGTATGACGAAGGGGCTTCGGTTGTCTACTGGTACCGGAACAACCAAATCGTGACGAGCCTCACCAATCGGACCCGGATTTCGCCCCAGGCGACCCGTGGTGGCGACAAGTGGTACTTCGGCGTGGTTCCGGTCAGTCAGATCGGAATAGCGGGCAGCATTGCCTTCTCGCCTGTTGTAACGGTTTCGGCGATTCCCGAAATCGTCTCGATTACACCCGCCCTGGGCAGTGTGACGGGCGGTGATGTGATTCGTATCAAAGGGAACCGCATGGGTGCACCGATTTCCGTCTCCTTCGGGGGAACGAGCGTGACGAGCATTCGGGCCATCTCGGAAGGCGAAATCGAAGTGACCACCCCGCTGCATGCCCCCGGAACGGTGGATGTGGTGGTGAAGACCACCAATGGAAACGGCATTCTCCGAAACGGCTTCACCTATCTCGGTGAAGGGTCGGCGGTTGCTGTGACCGACGTCAACAACGATGGCAAGATTGACGCCATCGACGTACAATTGGTCGTCAACGCCGTGCTGGCACTCCCGGGTGCCAAGTCAGGAGACGTGAACCCCGACGCCAACCGCGACGGGCAGGTCAATGCTTCCGACATTCAGGTGGTGGTGAACAAGGCGCTCTTCCGCTAGCGCGTCGCGCCCCATAATTGATACCATAACAGACCGCCGTGTGGATTCACTTCACACGGCGGTCGTTTTTAATGGCTCGGTTTCCGGACTTCTCGGAGTGATTTATGTCCTTAACACTATGGATGATGTTGTGCAGTCTCGCCGCACCAGCGGGTGACGTGGCGTACGTGG
>JAUIMA010000459.1 GCA_030432675.1 Candidatus Hydrogenedentota bacterium
TGGGCTGGCGGAAGACACCATCGTCTGGTTCTGGGGCGATCATGGGCGGGGGCTTACCCGGGGAAAACGCTGGCTCTATGAATCGGGTACCCGGATTCCCTTGCTGATTCACGTGCCGGAAAAGTGGCGTAACCACGCCCTGCCCGATGCGCCGGAGCGACTCGCGCCAGGGGTCAATGATGACTTGGTATGTTTCCTGGACTTTGCACCGACCCTGCTTTCCTTGGCAAGCGTTCCCATACCCGGCCACCTGCAGGGCCAGCCCTTTCTCGGTGCGGCGGCCGCACCCGCACGAGACTATATTTACGGTGCGCGCGATCGGATGGATGAAGCCTATGATCTGATTCGTACCGTGCGGGACAAGCGATTTCGCTATTTCCGAAACTACATGCCCTACGTGACCTATGCCCAAGACATCGCCTATATGAATAAGATGCCCATGCTCCAGGATTTGCGCCGACTTCATGGGGAAGGGAAGCTCACGCCGACGCAGGCCCGGTGGTTTGCCGAGCGGAAGCCCCTGGAAGAGCTCTATGACGTAGAAGCCGATCCCCATGAGCTTAACAACCTGGCTCAGGACCCCGCCTACCGCGACGATCTCCTCCGGCTGCGAAAGGCCCACGAAGCGTGGATGATTGCCACCCGCGACGTGGGATTGATTCCGGAGCCGCTCTTAGATGCCTGGCGGGAGAAAAATGGAACCATCAAGGTGGCCCCGCCCACGGCCCTAGCCGTTGAGGAACACATCGAACTACGCTCGGCCACGCCCGGAGCTTCCATCACCTATCGCCGGTCGGATGACGCGGAAGCGGGGTGGCGCCTTTACCACACCCCCCTCACCATTCCCCACGGGGTGACGGTCACTGCCCGTGCGCATCGTATAGGCTTCAACGACAGCGAAGCGGTGACGATTGAGGGTACGCCAACGGCGGCTCCATCCACGGGCGACCAACGTGCTCATCCCGTAGATGAAGAATCACTGGATGGCCTTCTCGCGAACCTGCGTGCTTTACGTGCCCGGGATTTCGAGGCCGACGCCTTCGTCGGCACTTATCTCGAGACCCTTACCCATCCCGAGGCGGCCATGCGCTACTGGGCCATTGTGCTGCTCCACCGGGTGGTGTCGCCCGAACGTCGGGAGCCGTCGTGGACTACGGCCATACGAACGTGTCTGAACGACCCAAGCCCGGTGGTGCGGATTGCAGCTGCCCATGCCCTTGTGGCATGGGCCGATGGGACCGTAGCCGAAGAGTCCCTTGCCGTGCTGCAGGCCGAGCTGTCAGGCCCATCGCAAAGTGTACGCCTTTTTGCGGTCGCGGCCCTGAAAGCACTCGGACCCGCTGCGGCACCTGCCCGGGCCGCCCTGGAAGGGGCAACCGAGGACCCGTGGGTTAACGTGGCCAATGTCGCGAACAGTGCCTTGTCAGGACTTCAGCAGGGATGACCGCGGCGTCCGTCTTACTGGAGTAAGGCCATGACGGACTCGCCGGAACCGGAATTCCGTGCCACGTCTTCTGCCGTTTCCCCTTCGTCATTCAAGACGTAGGGGTCGGCGCCATTCTCTATCAGTAGTTTTACGATCGCTTCATTGTTTGCGCGGACCGCCGTGTGAATGGGCCATTGCCCGCTGATAGGGTGTGGAGCCGTCGCCAGGAGGGGTTGGGCCGCCAACAACTTCGTCACCGCCTCTTCGTCTTCCTGCAAAATCGCCGTGTTAAAGTTGTCCCGCAAGTCCGTGCCTTCAGGAATTCCGGGATCTTCCGGAATGGACTTTCCACCGCAGCCCGTAAGTATTGCGACCGATAAGAGAAGCGTGCTGAGAAAAAGACATGCCCGCATGTTGAAAATCCTTTCAAATGGCGGTGAGCGCTACACCGCGTGCCATGGTAAAAAAATGCCGGAAGTGCCCCACAGGTCACTCCCGGCAGTACGCATCAATGGCCATGAAACAGGGCGGCTATATCACCGCCGGGATTTTCAATCACGGTCCGAAGGGGTTGCCGTCCTGGTGGGCTTCAGACGTCATCATATACGCCTTGCTGCCTGCCGGTTGGGGGAATTTGGCGAACTCCACGTGCCCATCCATGTAGAGCACATTGGCACCACCGGGTACGTGGTTGAAGTTATCACCCACCGCGCCATCGGCCGTGTAGGAATTGTCCCACATGACCGCCGCTTCCGTCTGGGCACGGGCACTGGCCGCCGGGTTGTTGATGTCGGTGATGGTGAAGCGCTCGATGCCTTCACGCATGTACATGGCCGTCACGTTTTCACCGGAAGAAGGCATGGTAAAATTCGCATCCTGCTCACGGTTTTTGACGTGCCCACGTCCAGCGGTCATCGACGCCTGACGTTGATCCAAAGCCTGGGGAGCGCCGATGGTCGCGTTGTTGGCGAATACCCACGCATAGTCCGCAGGCGTGTTGAACCAGCTGCCGTCAATGAGATAGCCCCAGTAGTTGTAGGACCAGTAGCCGCCATGGTAGTAACACTCGGTGGCCGGGTCATAGACCGACGGGTCGCAGTAGTCACTGGCCGTGCCAGAGAATACCTTGCCCTTCATGTAGGGATCGTCCGATGTGTCCCAGCCCGCGCCGATAGTGCGGTGCAGCTTGAGACCATTGGGTGCCCAGGTATAGTTCTCTATCTGAGTCTTGCCGTAATCAGCATCGGAGGGGCAAAACTGTACCTGCAAGTCTGTGAGATACTCAGGGTAGAGTTCTTCCAGTTCGTAGGCCCGTTCCAGGTCCGCACCGCCAGTGGGCGACGCATCATCGTAGGTCTTCCAGAAGCGGGTGCCGCGGCGGGGGAAGCGTTCGCCGGCACTCTCGTTGGCAAACATTTTGAAAACGATGCCGTGTTGCTTCAGATTGTTCTGGCAACTGGCCCGACGTGCGGCTTCACGGGCCCGCGACAGTGCTGGAAGCAGAATTGCCGCCAGGATTCCGATAATTGCAATGACCACGAGCAATTCAATCAGTGTGAATCCCCGCTTTCGTTGATGGATAACATTGCTGCTCATTTGTACGTCCTCTCTTTGCTTAAATAGGAAAGTGAAAGTATAAAGAAAGACTACAAACGCACCGGTGGGTAAACTGCAGAACGCCTCCTTTCGTTTCGGTGCCACACTGATCCAGCAGGGTAATGGCCATAAACGAAATGAAAGGACGGGATCCTCATCCCTGCAGTCCCTGCTTTAAAGTTTGCCGCTACCCAAGACCAAATCGAGCTTCGTTATACAAGAGATTTTATGGTTTGTCAAGCATTCATATATTTAATTAGAAAACACAAGAAACGAAAGTATGTAAGCCCAATCATGCTGTACTGGGGAGGTGATTTGCCTATTGGTTGTGTTTGTTTCGTGTTGCGACCACTAGGGGTGGCAAGGCCCCGAAAAGCTGTGCTATCGATGGCGCGGCTGGTATACTGAAGTCCTGCGGGGGTGAAGTCAATGGAAAGCCGAAAAACAACGGAGGTAAGCGATTATGAGTGCGACGATGTTACGGTGCCTTGGTGCCCTCTTGGCCATGTGTTTGATGTGGCATGGGATGGTTCAGGCCGCCGGAAAAACCTATGCCGAACGCCTTGGGTGGCCCGAGGGTGCCCGGGTTGTTATGTTTCATAGTGACGATCTCGGCATGTGCCTGGAAGGTAATCGGGGGACCGCAAAGGCCATCGAAGGCGGGTTGGTCACCTCGGTGAGTACCATGATGCCCTGCCCCTGGGTGCCCGGGTGGCTCGCCTACCTCAAGGCCAACCCCGAAGTGGACAACGGACTCCACCTCACGTTGACTTCCGAATGGGACCACTATCGGTGGGGGCCCGTCGCCGGGAAACCCGCCGTGCCATCCCTCGTGGACCAGCAAGGATGTCTGTGGGGCGGTGTGCGTGACGTCATTCAACACGGCACCCCAGACGACGTGGAACGGGAGATTCGGGCCCAAATAGACAAGGCCCTGGCCATGGGTATGCCCGTAACCCACCTGGATTCTCACATGGGGACCCTGTTTGCCAACCCCGCTTTTTTCGAGCGCTATGTAACGGTCGGTATTGAGTATCAGATTCCGATTCTAATCACCGGACCCGATGGCTATCTCAGCAACAAATATGAGGGTGGACTCGCCAAGATTCTGACGGCAGACGGCCTTCATGAAAAAGTATGGAATGCCGGACTTCCTGTCTTAGACGACGCCACCGGTGTCTCTTACAGTTGGAAGACTCACGAAGAAAAGAAGCGCATGTTCATGCAGACCATCCGGGAACTGAAGCCGGGCGTGACGGAGCTGATCGTCCATTGCACCCTTCAGGATGCCCACTTCGACGCCATTTCCTCCTCCGGAGCGACGCGCCAGGCGGACTACGAAGTCATGGTCGATCCCGAAGTGATTCAGCTGGTGAAGGATGAAGGGATTATCCTGACGACCTGGCGGGAACTGAAAGCCCGACGGGATGCCGTGAAATAAGCCCCGTCTTCAGAAGAACAACAAAAAGAAACGGACCACCCGGTTGGAGTGGTCCGTTTTTCGATATCGCCTTGCGCTATTACATGCGGGTTCTTCGCCGAATACCCAGGGCCGAAAGCAGAAGGGCCGCAATCAGCCCGTCCCCCAGCAAGGTGGCCGACGTCGTGGCCCCTGCCTTCGTTGGTGCCGGGCAGCCTTGGGGGCTTTCCCCTTCGCCCTCGCCTTCACCCTCGCCTTCGCCTTCTCCCTCACCGCCGGTGGAGCCGCTGCGCAGAATGCGCCCTCCATTGAGCTCGAGAAAACTCACAATGGTGGCGTCGAAATTACTCAGGGCGCTCACGTCAATCTCCGTGCCATTGTCGGCTGCGAAGAAGGTCACGCGCTGCCCGGTCGGGGCCGTAATCTGCGTAAGGCCACTCAGGTCGATCTGCGACCCTTGGATGGCCGTCGTCGAAAAGGCCTGGCCGGTGCACCCCGAAGTAGCAATCGTGAGGGTGCGCAACCCGGAGAAATTAAGGAGCGTGTCGGCGCCAGACGTGGAGAAGAGTGCCACCCCTTCGCAATGATTCCAATGGAGGGAGGTAACGCTCGGTAGTTGGACCATGGAGCCGCCGCTGGCCACAAAGGCCATATTGGTCAGCGTAGTTAATTGGGCGGCCGACA
>JAUIMA010000460.1 GCA_030432675.1 Candidatus Hydrogenedentota bacterium
TCTTTTTCGATGGTCCCCACGAGTTTAATACGGCCATGCAGGAAAAAGCCTTCGCCTGGCTGGCATCCCAACTGGCGTGACCCGTAGTAGTCAACAGATTGAGGTGGCCTGTCGGTGAAAATCCCGCAGTCTACAATCGAAAATGAATCATCAACTGGGAGCATTGCCTGTGTGCTACGCCCGCTATCCTCTATTCTTCGCACTCCTTCTCGGTGTGGCCCTGCTGCACGGACCATCACGTGCCGATGAAATGCCCCGCCCAATTCCAGGGAAGGCCGTCAAGGTCTTTCTCCTGGCCGGCCAGTCCAACATGGAGGGTCGGGCCGATGGCACGAAGCTTTCCGAAGCTGACCAAGCCAGACTTCGCATGGCGCAAGAGCGCGTCTGGCTGGCGTTCAATGGACAACCCGTCCGGCCCTTGTATGCCTATACACCATCCGAAGAGCTGCAGGAGATTTATCAGCGACCGCGCATGTTTGGTCCTGAACTTTTCCTGGGGATAGCCCTCGCCGAAGCGTGGCCTGGGGAGCGAATCCTTCTCATCAAGCGCGCCGAAGGCGACACTTCCCTTCATGGGCGCTGGAACCCCGACTGGAATCGGGAGAAGGCCACGCGCATGGGGGAGGCCGATGCACCGCCGCTTTACGATGAATTCATGGCCTATACCCGTCAAGTGCTCGGGGCCTATGCCGAAGCCGACTACACCATTGAGGCCATGTGTTGGGTTCAGGGCGAAAACGACAGCAAGGTTTCGGAAGCCGCTGTAACCTATGGCACCACACTCCAAGCCTTGATAAAACGGGTCCGTGCCGACACCAGAAAGAGTGACCTGCCCTTCTTGTTTTTCCAAGTCGGTTCTGCTGAGGTGGTCACGGGCATGACACAAGCTGCCGCCAGCCTGCCCCGCGTGACCATGATACCCCAGCGCCCCGCACCCGACTCGCCGGACTTCTACGCGACCATGCGCAATGGCCACTACAACGACGTGGGTATGAAGAAACTCGGCATTCGATTTGCCACGGAGTTTCTGGAGCACTATGTGCTTGAATGATACCCAAGCCGAATGGGGCCACCATAAGAAAACGACCCGGCAGCGTGGCGAATACCATGACGGGTCGTGTGGGCGATGAGTGCGGTGGGAAAGATGTTCCGTGTTACGTGCCGAGTACGCGCAGCACTTCCAGGAGTTCGGGTTTGAAGCGCGTGCGATTTTCCCAGGCGTCGCTCAGGGGGCAGAGCACCATTTCCTGATTGTGAATCCCGACCATCTTGCCGCTTTCGCCTTCGAGGAGGGCAGAGACGGCGCGGACGCCCATGCGGCTTGCGAGTACCCGGTCAAAGGCGGTGGGGCTGCCACCCCGTTGCAGATGTCCGATGATGGTGACCCGGGTGTTTTTGAATTCGGAGGTCTCCGCCACTTTCTGGGCGATCTCGAAGGCGTTGCCCGCATCGTCGCCCTCAGCGACCACGACGATCATGGAAGTCTTGCCGCCCGCATGCCCGGTGCGCAGGGTTTCCACGAGCGCCGGAATGTCGGTGGGGCGTTCGGGCACGAGCACCTCTTCCGCACCACCCGCAATGGCGGTAATCATGGAGATGTAGCCGCTGTGGCGCCCCATGACTTCCACAAAAAAGATGCGGTCGTGGGAGGCAGCGGTATCGCGCACCCGGTCGATGGCTTCCATGGCCGTGTTGATGGCCGTGTCAAAGCCGATGGTGTACTCGGTGCCGCCAATGTCGTTATCGATGGTGCCGGGCAGTCCGATGCAGGTGATGCCGTGTTCCGTGTAGAGGGCGTGGGCACCGCGATAAGAGCCATCGCCACCAACGACCACGATGCCTTCAATATTCCACTCCCGGAGTTTTTCGGCGGCCCGGGCGCGGCCTTCGGGTTTCATAAATTCCATGCACCGGGCTGAGTGGAGGATGGTGCCGCCCCGATTGATGATGCCGCTTACCGAGCGGGCGGCGAGAAGTTCCATCTCACCGTCAATCATGCCCTGATAGCCCCGGTGAATACCGACGACCTCCAGATTTTTCTCAACACCGGCCCGCACGACTGCACGGACGGCGGCGTTCATTCCGGGCGAATCGCCCCCACTGGTCAATACCCCGATACGGTTCATTTTCTCTTCCTGGTGGTTGATTTCCGTGTCTATTCCTGTTCCCCGGAGTCCAACTCCGGTAACACGAGTCGATTGCTGAGCGGTCCCGCTTTTACGGCGTGTTCCAGAGCCCGTGCCCGCCACTCGGCGAGGGCTGCGACAGCGTCGGCTTCGATTCGACGATCAAAGTTGCCCAGGGCTTCCGCCTCATCCATCAGTCGGCGAACCTCCGATACGATCCAGTCCCCGCGCTTGCGGGCCTCTGTCGTAGTCGTAGCGCCGGTTAGATAAGCACTCTGAAAGGCTTCACACCGTGCCAGCGTATCCTGCAGGGGTTCGAGAAAACTGGCCCCCAGGGCCGATTCGAGTCGGCAGAGCGTGCGGGCAAGGGTGGCGACCCGCGCCAGGGCTTCGGTGGCCACCGGGCGGGTAAGGAGCC
Organism: Candidatus Hydrogenedentota bacterium; assembly: GCA_030432675.1. GTDB lineage: Bacteria > Hydrogenedentota > Hydrogenedentia > Hydrogenedentales > JAEUWI01 > JAEUWI01. Next base: position 2,545 of record JAUIMA010000460.1, read on the forward strand.
CCGTATGCCATCGCTCTTCAATTTCCGGGAAGGCCCGCAACAGGCCAAAAAACTGCACCCGACTCGATACATCGGCGGGGTCCTCGGCAATCGTGGATAAGGTGGCCCGAAGGGCATCACTCCACGCAGGTGCCAGGGCATCCTCATTCAGGGCGTGCTTTGCTTCCAGGCGGGCGCGGTTTACCAGTGCCGTCCGCAACACGGGGCCACCAAGCCCTGTGATGTAAAGGAAACCGGTGGAAAGGGGGTGGGTCCACTTCTTCTCACCCGCTTCACTCTTAATGCCATTGCCCCATTCATCCATGAGGGAGAAGGGATGGGCGGGGGAATAGGGAAGTTCGATGGTCGAGCTGTCATCCGTGCGCCAGGTGGTTGCCCGCCAGTGGTCGCCCACGGAAAATACCTGGAGGCGTGTCGTGCCCGGTTGGGGGATGCGCCCCGCGTAGGCGCCCGGTGCCACCCGTTGGGCCAGGGCATTCAGGCGGGACAGACCGGGCTGAAGGGCACCGTCGGCGTAGACCAACTCCACGGGAAAGGCGGCCGCTTCGGCACCCCGGGCATGGGCTTCGAAGAGCTGGGGCAGGAAGGTATCAGGACGGGTGGTAGTCTCAGCCGGTATGACGGTATCAATAGGCAATACCCCGATTCCCTGCGCGGCCAGGGATTCGCGAAGGGGTACATAGGAATCGGCTTCATAATCGACTACAAGCCGCTGAACCGACGACAGCATGGCCAGGTCGCTCTCGGTCAACGTCTTGTCAGACACCCGTACATGAATCGGGCGCAGGCAGGCCAGGCCCCGGAGTGTATCGAGCGTATCGGTGAAGGCCGGGTGGGTGTTTTGAAAACGTGAGTAACTTACTTGCCACCCGGCAAGCACGTCACAATAATCGCCGGCAATCGTCTGGATTTGTGCCACATTCTCATTGCGACGGCTCACGAGGAGGACGACCTTCATGTCCAACGTGCGTAAGGTGTCGAGGGTTGTCGACAAATCGGGGTGGGAGAGGGGCAGTTGAATGGTGTCAATGGCGACACTGCGGAGCGCGAGCAGGGTGTTGCGGTCAAAGGCGTCCCCATAGGCATGCAGGGGGTGACGGAAGGTGTCGTGGGGCCGATCAATGCGGTATGCGATATCGGTGAGGGTTTCTTCCGTGCCGTTCATCGTGACTTGGATCGAAAGGGTCCACGGGCCGCGCAGACTACCGATTTCTTTGAGGGCGCACCAGCGGTTGAGCTGAGGGCCCATTGGCAGGCCCTCAAAGCGCGCCTCTACCGGCTCATGGGGCCCGGTCGGGGTGGCCGTGATGTGGATGTCCGCCGTGCCCTGCTGCTCGCTACGCACCTCCACGATAAGGGGATCGTCGGTGTAGCTGTAGGGTAGGGGCTGATCGGGAGACACGGTGACTTCGATGGCTCCCAGGAGGCACAGCCCTATGAGCGCCAGGGAATTCATAGGTCCCTCAGGAAGGGGTTGGAGGCCCGTTCTTTGCCGATGGTCGTTGAGGGGCCGTGGCCGCAATACACGATGGTCTCGTCGGGCAGGGGCCAGAGCTTGGTCTTGATAGACTCCAGCAATTGCGCGTGGTTGCCGCCGGGTAAGTCGGTGCGTCCAATGGAGCCGTTGAAGAGCACATCGCCGCCAATGACGAAACCATCGCCCACGAGGACCACGTGGCCCGGCGCATGGCCGGGGGTGTGGAGGACATCCAGGGTCACAGAACCGACGGTTACCGTATCGCCTTCTTTGATGAAGCGGTCGGGGTCGGGCGAGGGCTCACAGGGAAAGCCAAACATCTGCCCCTGTTGGGCGAGGCCCTGTAGCAGGGGGAGGTCGTCTTCGTGGCATACGAGGGGCGCACCGGTGGCGGCCACCATGCCGGCGTTACCCGCGCTGTGGTCGATATGGCAATGGGTGTTGAAGATCATCGTCACATTATCATCCGCCACGCAGTCTTTAAGTTCCGCCGTGGCTTCCCCGGGATCGATGACAATCGTTTCGCCGCCGTCTTTCAGCACGTAGCAATTCATCATGAAGGGCGTCATTTCAAAGGATAATATTTCCAAGGGGGTACTCCTTGTGGCATTGGTCTATGGGTCGGAATGTCCCAGTATACCTGAAATAACCCCCTGGAATGGACTAAGATGATGGAACTGGACCCGCGCCGGAGGCCCTGGGCGCTCGTGGATTCCACCCCTGATTCGTTGCAACAACCACGTTTGGAGTTTTCTGACATGTCATCCCTTTCCCTGCTCTTGAGCCTTTCTCAATTATTGACCGCCGGTGCCCTCACGCTGGATGAGGCCCCCGCCGTTCCCGGTGAGTGGGGCTATCGTCCCGCCGATACGAGCACCGTTCAGACCAACCCACCTGCCTTTGTGTGGCGTCCCGTTGCCGATGCGACGGCCTATGTGGTGGAAGTGGCGCGGGATGGAGCCTTTACGGAGGACGTGCGCCGGTGGTCGGAGCTGGCCTGGTCGTCGTATGCACCCGACGTCACGCTGGACCAGGGTGTGTGGTATTGGCGCTACGCGGCCCTCGATGCCTCGGGCGAAC
>JAUIMA010000461.1 GCA_030432675.1 Candidatus Hydrogenedentota bacterium
CCGTTTCCGTGGGCACCGGAACTGGTGACGGTACCATTGAACTCGAATTGATGAATGACGGCTCCATTGTCGACAGTACGGGCAACGCCTTGGGCGCCGGACTGCTGGGACCGGATGGATATACCCTTGATCGTACGCCGCCCACGCTAACCATCACGAGTACAGAAAATGATCCGACCAGCGCGGGTCTCATCCCGGTGACCATTACGTTCAGTGAAGCCATCGGCTCCTTCGTTGAATCGCAGATTTTGTTGACCAATGCCGTGCCCGAAACCTTCTCCGGTGATGGCACGACCTACACTGCCGAATTGATCCCTCTCAGCGATGGGGTCATCACGGTAAATGTGGGTGCCAATGCCGTGCAGGATCTGGCTGGCAACGACAATCAGACGGGTGCAATGTTCGCTATCACCTACCAGATGCCCGCCGGTGAAGGTGAAGGTGAAGGTGAAGGCGAAGGTGAAGGCGAAGGCGAAGGCGAAGGCGAAGGCGAAGGCGAAGGCGAAGGCGAAGGCGAAGGCGAAGGCGAAGGCGAAGGCGAAGGCGAAGGCGAAGGTGAAGGCGAAGGCGAAGGCGAGGGCGAGGGCGAGGGTGAAGGCGAAGGAGAAGATTGTCTGGCCATGTGTCCCGAAGATGATGTGGACGCCGATGGGGACGGGCTCACCGCCTGTGAAGAAGCCTGCTACGGACTGAACGATAACAAGACCGATTCCGACGACGATGGTATGGCCGACGTCTTCGAGGTCCGCTTTGGGCTGGATCCCCTGTTCAATGACGCGGACGACGATCTCGATCAGGACGGACTAACCAATTTAGAGGAATTCCTGGAAAACAGTGACCCATCTGATCCCAGTGTTCCGAATGAAACCTTCTTCGTCGACAACAGTGGTAGTGATGTCACCGGCGACGGTAGCGCCGATCGGCCCTTCCAGACGATCGGTTTTGCCATCGCTCAAACCTCCCCGCGGGTTGGCTTCCCCTCTCGCGTGATGGTGCGCAATGGCACCTATGTGGAAGATATTACCCTCCGCAGGCGTGTTATTGTTGAGGGACAAACACGCGATGGGGTGGTACTCATGGGCCAGGTGGTTGGTGCACCCAGTAGCATCATTCGTCGACTGACCCTCATGCCCGCGGGCGATGAAACTTACATGATGGATATCAACGACGTCACCATGCGGGTCGTTCGGGTCTCCTTCGTTGGCACGACCGCCCGGGACGTAACGGGTATCCTGGTCGATGGAGACACCGTCGATAAAACGGTCATTGACCTTTGCTCCTTCCGCTCGTTGGGCGTAGGCATCGATATCGGCGGGGCCGTGCCGGTCATTCGCCGTTGTTCCTTCGGCGACATTCCGGCCAGTTTCGGCGACCCAATCCGACCGGGAGCCGCGATTATCATCCGCGCGTTCGAGTCGGAAGAAGCCACTTCAAAGTCCATCGGCGACGCCACGGACCCGGAGACGGGCTGGAATGACTTCCTCATGAGTATTGAAGGGGACGCCGTCATCAACGAGCGTGATGAAGCCATCAATATGCAGTCCAACTATTGGGGTGTAGATAACCTCGCGGAAGCCGAAGCACGGGTCTCTGGACCGTCTGTGGTCGAGCCCATCCTCGCGACGAGCTCGGCTGTGTTGGCCGCCTCCGTCTTCTGCACCGTGTGGCAGGACACCGATCAAAAACGTATCGGTGACGCCGAGTTGACGCTGGAAGTCAGCGCCTTCAAGACCATTACCGATAATACGGACGGCATCTATGCTTTCCCCGCCATCTCGGAAGGTCAATACTCCGTGGTCGTGAACGCTCTCGGGTTCCAGGAGCGGCGCATGGATATTACCGTCGCTGCGGGCGAGCTGAAATCCGTTACCATCGCCATGCGGGCTGAGACTACCGGTGGCGAAGGCGAGGGAGAAGGCGAGGGAGAGGGTTGTCCCCTTTCCACAACGTCAACGAAGACCATTGCCGAACACGGCAGTGACATCTTCCTCGGTGGCGTGACCCTGCTGGCCATGCTGGCCACGTCGCTGGTTTACCGCCGTAAGGAACGCTAACAACGACCGGAGAGACCCCATGCACGGGACGCAGGCTCAGGCTGCGTCCCGTTTTTTTGTATACCCAGCCCCCCCTGCAAAACCTCGTGCCACGTCACAGACGCGCCGGAGGGCGATGCCGAAAACACCCGTAGTTGGAAAGTTTATTTGGACCGAGCCCCTTGGTTTCCCGCCCGAGGGACGCGTAGACTGACGCCACTACGCATGTGAACCGCCGCTCAGACACCGACTGGAGTCCCCATGAAATCCATTGCACGACGAAGCCATCTTCACTCTCGCAGTCGCCTTCCCCACCCCCCCATGCTGCTTGCGCTGGCGCTCCTTCTACCCTGCCTCCACGCTGTTTCCGACGAGGGCGACTACAGCACCGAGGCCTTCGCGCGGGAAATCGAAAACACCTTGCCCAGGGAAGCACCCTACGCCTATCACCAACAACTCTCCACCGGCCCCATCCATCGGCCACGGCGAAGCCCCGACGCAACGCCCCGGACCGGCGAGCTGGTCGTTGCAGCAACCGGGTGGACGCTCCACTGGAATCCCCGGCATACAACCCTACTCAAGCATGCCGTCGCTGATTTTCAGGACTATCTGAAGGTGTCCATGGACGTTACAATTGCGCCCGTGGAGCAGCCTGATTTCGCCAAGATTCCCGATGGACGCCCCTCCATTATCGTGGGAACCCGGGAAGAACTCCCCGAATATGGCGCCGAACTCACTGGCCCGAAAGACTATGCGATTTCGGTGGCTACGGATAGAATCACGGTATGTGGCTTTGATGAGCGGGGCGCCATGTATGGCCTCTACAACCTGGAGGCCCGGATGAACCTCCGGGAAGGGCCCTTTCTGCCAGCCGACCTCCAGACGACCCGACACAGCCTCTACGATACCCGCATGGTCCAGTCCTGGATGGGCTGGATGGAGTTTCCCGATGCCCTGTTGGCCCACCTGGCCCACGATGGTTTCGATGCGGTCTTTGCCTCGGTCTACACCAACCCCAATGGAGACCGGACGACTGCCGACAATTCCACGGATTTCTATGCCCGCCTGATGGCCCGTATCCGTCACCAGGATCCCGCCCGGGTGCGGAGTCTCATCGACCGGGCGAAGGGGTATGGCATTAAGGTCTACACGCCCATCATTTATCAGTATGTGGGCACCCCGGAAAGCGAAGCGGAGCTTCGACGCCTGGTCCGCGAACTGCTCCAGGAATTCCCGGATATCGAAGGCTATGTATTGCTCACCGAAGGCTTCTGGTACAAGAAATGGGGTGGTGGTCACGGTGCCAGCAAGGAATACATCGAAGACTGGGCGCGCAACTGGTGTTATGCCGTGGGTGTCGTGGCGGAAGAATGCCACAAGGTCAACCCGGATATTGAAATACTCCCCTGGGAATACAACATCGATTTTCGTCCGCAGAACGTGGCAACCAAAGAGTATTTTATAGAGCAACTCCCCCAGAATACGACGCCCCTGCTGACCTGGGAAAACGGAAAAAGCTTTGAGATAGACGGTTTTCATGGTCATCTCAAAGATTATGCCATCAACCAGGTAGGCCCTGCAGAGGTGACGGCGGCCCAGATCGCCAAGGCCCACCAACGGGGCATGCGGGTCTTCTCCAATGCCCAGACCTTCTCGTGTGGAGCCCAGCTCCAGACCGTGCCGTATCACCCCTTTCCACAGCAATGGCATGAGCGCTATGAAGCCATGGAGCGATACGGCATCGAAGGCACGTTGGAAAGTTGGTCTTCGGGTTATGTGCCCAATTTCATCACCGAGTTTCGGGCCTGGTATTGCTGGAGCGATGGGCCCGCCCGGGATGAATTGCTGCTTCAGATTGCCGCACGGGACTTCGGTGCCGAGCAGGCGGAGCGGGTCGTAAAGGCCTGGGACCTTTTCAGCCAAGGCGTACGTCTCGTCCCGGATACGGGTCCCTACATGGGTACCACCAACGCCATTGGTAACCCCATCTTCTTTGAGCAGCCCCCGGCGCGCACGGCAACCTTTCGCTACTCCTGGATGGATCAGAACCAGTGGATGGGCTATCTCGGGGCGGAGGTCAACCCCTATTGGCCCTTCACGGTAACCCGTCTTGTGTTCATTCCCGACTTCTCCAATGGCTCCAACCGGGCGGAGAGTTATGCCCGTGGCGTCTCAGGGATTGCGGCACCGGCGGACACGCCTATCCTGCCCACCTTCCTCAAGTATCTTCGCCTCGCAACGGATACGTGGCAGGAAGGGCTTGATCTCTATCGGGAAGCCGCCCTGAACAGCCCGTCAGAAAAGCGAGTGGCTGCGTTGAAGGAGGTCATCATCGCGGAGCAGCTCCACCGCATGCTCATGAGTAACCAGGCCATTCTCACGTTTGAATCCCTCCGCCTCGACCTGATGGCCGAAGAAGACGTGAAAACCGCCAACGCCCTTCTAGATACCATGACGGAGATTATTCGGAGTGAAATTGCCCGCACGGAGCGGGCCCTTCTCGCCATGAACCATGATTCCCGCATCGGCTTCCAATATGAAGTGGACTACGTCTACACACCCTACTCCATGCAGGAAAAATTACGGGTCCTTCAGGATACGCTGGACCGTCAACTGCCAAGCTATCGCGCGCAACGCAACGGGGAATAGAGATAGATTCCCCTCCGGGGAGGGTCGTAGGTACACCGTGCTGATTGAGGGTTGGGGTGGCGATGCATTGCGCGGCGTGACCCACCTTCAAGCCCCTTCGAGAAGGGGAGCGTCCGCCGAGGGGCACAGCACCAATTTCTCGGAGGCCTTACTGTCCCAATTCCCGTCGTTGCTCCGCGATCTCGCGACGGTATCGGGCCACCGCCCGCTCATGTTCTGCCAGGCTACTGCTGAAGGTGTGGGTGTTGCCATCGGCGTTGGAGACGAAATAAAGGTAGTCCACCTTGGCAGGTGCCAGCGCGGCCCGGATACTGGCCGCACCCGGGCTGGAGATGGGGCCCGGTGGGAGTCCCGCATTCTTATAGGTGTTATAGGGCGAGTCCACTTCCTTGTCGGCATTCAACA
>JAUIMA010000462.1 GCA_030432675.1 Candidatus Hydrogenedentota bacterium
GGTCGCGACTATCTTTTTCTGGCCATGTTCTTATTCTATATGGTGATCTTGATGCAGGCGGTAAACTACCAGGCCTACCTGAATTTTCAGTTGCCCCATATCTCGGTGCAGGGGCGCTATCTCTTTCCCTTTCTGCTGCCCATCTATGGACTCACCGCGACCTATCTGCTGTCATGGGGAACGCGCCGGGTTCAGGTCGGCGTCGCCGTGGTGGTGGGGCTTTATTTCGTGTATGGCGACTTTCCCTACTTTCTGCAGCACTGGGGGAGTGGTCCCTGGTAGGGACGCTTCCGGGTAGGATTCGAGGGCTGCCGGGCAAATAATCTATAATGGCGCGGTGGCACGTGGGGGTGTTTTACGGGGGCTGGTGACGTGTACGTCGTATGCTGGAAAGGGTAGTGATGGCACCGGTACGATCCAAAGAGAATTTTCTGGTCTTTGGTGCACCTGCCCTCGGAGAAGAAGAAATCGACGAAGTGTTGTCGACGCTCCGCAGTGGTTGGATTGGGACGGGCCCACGGGTGGCGCGTTTCGAATCGGATTTCGCCCGCTACCGGGGTGCCGAGCATGCCGTCGCCGTCAGTTCCTGCACGGCCGCACTTCACCTGAGCATGGTCGTCGCCCAACTCGGCGAGGGGGCCGAGGTTATTACCACGCCGCTGACCTTTTGCTCTACGGTCAATGCCATTATCCATGCGAAGGCCACGCCGGTGTTGGCCGATGTGGACCCGGCCACCATGAATCTGGATGTGGCAACCGTGCGCGCGGCAATCACCGAAAAAACCCGTGCAATTGTGCCGGTGCATTTTGCGGGGCGGCCCTGCGATATGGATGGCTTGCGGGCCATTGCCGACGAGTACGATCTCCTCATTATCGAAGACTGTGCCCATGCCGTGGAAGCGACCTGGAAGGGGCAGTCCGTGGGGACGTTGGGTGATTTCGGCTGTTTCAGCTTTTACGCCACCAAAAACGTGACCACCGGGGAAGGGGGCATGGTGCTCACCCGCCACGAGGCGTTTGCGTCGCGGATCAAGACCCTGGCCCTCCACGGGATGAGCAAGGACGCCTGGAAACGCTTTTCGGATGAGGGTTATCGACACTACTATGTGACCGAGCCCGGTTTTAAGAACAACATGACCGATCTTCAGGCGGCGTTGGGCATTCATCAATTGGCCCGCGTGGAGGCGAACTGGATGAAGCGAAAGGCCGTTTGGGATTACTACCAGTCCGCGCTGAAAGACTTTCCGGTCACTTTACCGACGGAGCCGGGTCCGGCCATGCGCCACGCTTTTCATCTCTTCCCGATGCTGATTGATACCCAGGAGGCGGGTTTGACGCGCGATGCCTTTCTCGACGGAATAACCCAGGAGAACATCGGCGTGGGTGTCCATTACTTGAGTATTCCGGAGCACCCCTATTACCGCGATACCTATGGCTGGAATCCCGAGGACTATCCCCACGCCATGTCGATTGGCCGCCGTACGGTGAGTCTGCCGCTGGCGGCAAATCTGACTGAAGCGGATTGTGCGGATGTGGTGGAAGCGACCCGCCGTGTGTTGGGTGGCTGAATGAAGATCGCGGTGTTGACCAGCTCCTTTCCCGAGCACCCGGAAGATTCAGCCGCGGCAGCTGGACTCTTCGTGCGGGATTTTTGTGTGGTTTTAGCCCAATCGGGCCACGAAGTGCACGTAATTACCCAAATGAAATCTGACGGGGTGCCCGAGACGCCCGCGTCCCTCCGGGTGCATTGGTATCCCTGGTCCGGGCGCGACAAGGCCCTCGCGTACTTAAAGCCCTACAAGCCCCACGATGCCCTGGCGGCCCTTTCGCTGTTCCGGTCTGGCTATAGGACCTTGCGACGATTACACGACGAAGTGGGCTTTGACCACGTGTTCGCCATGTGGGCCGTTCCCGCAGGATGGATGGCCCAATGGTTGAAGCGTCGCAGGGGCGTGCCCTATACCGTTTGGTGCCTGGGTTCAGATATCTGGACCTATGGCCGCTACCCCCTGCTCAAGCATGTGGTCGCCAACGTGTTGCGGAATGCCGATCAGGTCTATGCTGACGGCCTGGAGCTCGGTGAGCGGGCCACAGAACTGAGTGGGGTGGCGTGTCCCTTCCTGCCTTCGAGTCGGGTATGGGACGGGACGGCCACGCCGGTGGAGCGGCCATCGGGCGAGGCCACCCGCTTTCTCTTCGTCGGTCGCTATGCGTCGGTGAAGGGCGTGGATGTGTTGTTGGAAGCCATGGCCCAATACCGCGCGGCCGGGGGAGACGGACATCTCTATCTTTTCGGGGGAGGCCCGATGGAAGCGTCGCTGCAAGCCCGCGCCACGGAGCCTGATCTGGCGGTCTGTGTAACCTTGGGGGGGCTGGCCGACAAGGAGACCTATCAGCGTCAGCTTGCGGCCTGCGATTGCTTCCTGATTCCGTCACGGATGGAGAGCATACCTTTGGTGCTGTCTGATGCGCTGCAACAGGGGAAGCCGCTCATTGTTTCCGACGTGGGGGATATGGGGCGCCTGCTCCGGGAGACCCCAGCGGGCCTCGTGGTGCCGCCGGGAGATGTGGGCGCGTTGGCCGGCGCGTTGCAACGCGTGGCGGACGGGGAACCGGGGGCGTATGACGATGCCATCGCTTCCCTGTCGACACGGTTTCAACTTCGCGAGAGCGTGGCGGCCTGGGAGAAGCAAGTGGGGCATGGGAAGTGCGACGAGGAGCGGGATGGGTGAGTAGCCGTCTGAGAACTACCCTTTCCCTCGTGCTCCTTTGCGTCGTGTGTCTTGCCGCCTATTGGTATGTACGCACCCATTCGGAAGATTTTCAGGCCGTCGAGTTGGTTTCCTGGCCAGCCATTGGCCTGGTGGCCGTGTGTTTCGGGTTCAATATCGCCTTTCGTGGCTTGTTCAGCCTGTTCGTCTTGCGGGCGGTGCGGGTGGACCTGACCTTCCTCGAATCCTTCCAGCTTTCTGCGGTTGCTACGATGACCAATTTCGTACTGCCTTTTCGAAGCGGAACGGGGTTGCGGGCACTCTATTTAAAACGATGCTATGGTCTGGAGTTGACCTTATTCGCCAGTACAATGACGGCGCTCTATATTTTTTTTATTTTCGTGAATTGCCTGCTGGGCATGGTGGCATTACTCCTGCTGACGGCCCTGCACGATCCCACGAGCCTGAAACTATTCGCGATTTTAGCCTGTCTTGGCCTTGCGTCCGGGTGGGCCATCTTCCTTGCACCGGATGTGCCCCGAGGTGACGGACGCCTGTTGAAGTATCTCTCGCGAATTTCGGAGGGATGGGACCAAATCCGGAGTAGCCGCCCGATTCTGGTGGCAGCCCTGTCGACGACTGCGGGCACATCGTTTTTCGCGTCGCTGGGATTGTATAGCGCCTTTCAGGCTTTCGGGCTCGATATCGGTCCCGGGGGAAGCATCCTGCTCATGGCCTCCCAGAATGTGGGTGGGCTTATCGGCATTACGCCCGGCGCCGCCGGCTTTCAAGAGGGCGCGGGCCTATTGTTTTCGAGTGTGTTGTCCGTGACCGTGGCGGAAACCCTCCTCGTGTTGGGCGTGGCGCGCCTCGTTAAGATAGGCGTTGCGCTGGTATTGGGCGTGCCAAGTACGATGATGCTTTCGAAGCGCCTGGCTGTCGGAGATGGTGTATGAGCCGACGACGTCTGAATGGGCCGGGCTTCCGGCTTGGGAATCCCCTTGGCATTGCCGCACTCCCATGGATTCGGGTGCAGGATAGATGAGACAATGGGTCAAGAATACGTAACCGACGGAAACCCTGATGAAATCTCCAATTTTCCTTATCTGTTCCGAGCGATCGGGCAGTAATCTGATGCGTGTCATTCTCGGAAGCCACAAAAACATCAGTGCGCCCGCGCCACCTCATCTGATGAAGACTTTTTTTCCCCTGGTTCAAACTTACGGCAATCTGAATGACGATGCCCACTTTCAGAGTCTGGCGGATGATATTGCCGTCAATCTCAAGATTCAATATGGGGATTGGCATATCGAGCCGTCCGGAGAAGCTTTCGTCGCCCGTGCCGAGTCACGTTCTTTGGCAGGCCTGCTTGATGCGGTCTACTCCCTGGAGTCGGAAGTCCGTGGTACGCCGCGCTATTTCATCAAGGATAATGGGGTCGTTCATTGGACCTTCGAAATATTGGCCTCCTTTCCCGATGCAAAATTTCTCTATGTGGTCCGGGACCCACGGGACGCGGCGCTTTCCTGGCTGAAATCCGATCACCATCCAGGGGGTGTGGCCCATGCGACGCGTATCTGGGCGGATGAGCAGCAGAAGGCCCTTCGGGCTTACGCCTTGCTCCACGAAAGCGACAAGATTCAGTTGCTCCACTACGAGGACCTCGTATCCGACCCCGAAGGCAGCATTCGACGTATGTGCGCGTTTATTGGGGAAGAGTTTGATGAAGCCATGTTGGAGTTTCATAAGACGAAAGAGGCGGAAACCAGTGCCCGCTGGAACACGGGGTGGAAGAATCTGGTCAACCCCATGATGTCATCCAATTTTGGAAAATATCGGTCTGGCCTTTCATCGCGGCAGATCAGGACTATCGAAGGCATCGCACGCCGCGAAATGCAGATGCTGGGATACCCGTTTGAGTTTGCACCCCGGCGCAAGCGGGGAATCCAATGGGAAGACATCCCGAAGGCCTTTAATGCGCTCAAGACCTTTACGAGTCTTGTGTTCAGTCGGCGGACGGGCAAAGAAGGTATCGGTAAGTATGTAGGCCGCATTCGCAATCTACGGGCCATTCAACAAGAACGGCGGAGCACCCCGGCATCGGTGTGGAAATCGCCACGGGCGCTTGCCCCCCAGGACGTTGAGTCCCATGACGAATCACGCTGAGCGACTGGCCGAGGGAGACGCCGCAGAAGCGGGAACGGGTGATGCGGATTCCGTGCGAGATGGGGGGAAATCTCCCGTGCGGCTATTAGCCGCCCTGGTGAGCCGGATGGGTGGCGTTTTCGAGGGGCTCTTATTTTCCAGCCGCGCTCCCCAGATTCCTCCTGTGTTTATCCTGGGGCCGCCCCGCTCCGGT
>JAUIMA010000463.1 GCA_030432675.1 Candidatus Hydrogenedentota bacterium
GTCCTACGCCGCCGAGCCCGATGCGGCCTTCTATATCATGGCCGGCGACCTCATTAACCGGGGCAACGAGCGCGACGATTGGGATACCTTCTTCTACAATGCCGAGGGTATCTTCAACCGCAAGCAACTGGTGCCCGCCATTGGTAACCACGAAGACCAGGGCGATAAGGGCCCGTGGATGTACCTGGAACTCTTCAACCTGCCGCTGAATGGTCCCGAAGGGGTAACGCCGGAGCGGGCCTATCGCTTCGAGTACAGCAACGCCCTCTTTGTGGTGCTCGACTCCAACGTGGCCCCGGCCGATCAGGTGGAATGGCTCGACGCCCAATTGGCGGCATCCGACAAGCTCTGGAAATTCGCCATCTATCACCACCCGGCCTATTCCTCGGGCGAGAATCGGAACAACGCCGAGGTCCGCGAACTCTGGGGTAGCCTCTTCGATAAGTATCACGTGGACCTGGCCCTTCAGGGACACGACCACGCCTATCTCCGCACCTGGCCCATGAAGGATGAAAAGCCGGTGGCCACGCCTGCCGAAGGCACGATCTACATAGTGTCGGTCTCGGGGACGAAGATGTATGATCAGGGGGACTATGACTACACCGAATTTGGCATGACCAACGTGGCGACCTACCAGGTGTTGGACCTGAAGATCGACGGACACAAACTGACCTACAAGGCTTACGATATCGACGGCAAGCTGCGTGATGAGTTCGTGATTGAGAAATAGCCCATAACTTGCCTGCTTACGGCGCACTCGGGATTCCGGGTGCGCCGTTTTTCCTTTTGCCCATGCGGCGACCTGGATGTGGGGCGTGTTGTATGACGATTCGCCGCAGGAGCGGCAAGGCATTGTGTGACTACGGGGGACCGTAGTCACGAGCGCAAAGGACCTAAACGACGAATGAAGCAGGCTCACCAAGCGGACTTGTCCTTTAGGTCCTTTTCGTCGTTTAGGTCCTTTAAGGTCTTCCCTTAACACCCGCCTTCGCGTCGTGCTATGCTCGTCGCTATACGTGTTTTGCCAATACCCCTTGGAGAAGTTGCCCCATGCTCAGACAATCCTTCCTGTTTCTGGCCGCCGCCCTGATGGCGGGCCCGACCTTCGCTGCCCCGGCCCAATATCACGTGGGCCCCGACGGGGACTATCCAACCTTCGAAACCGTACGGGATGCCATCCGCGCGGAAAAATCCAACGGTGGCCTTCCAGAGGGGGCTGAGGTCCATATCCAGGCCGGTGATTATGTCCTGGAAAAGGCCTTTACCCTTGACGCTCAGGACTCGGGCACCGCGACAGCGCCTATCCGTTACGTGGCCGAAAAGGGAGCTCGGCTCCTCGGCGGACGTCTCGTGACAGGCTTTGGGCCCGTAACCGATGAGGCTACCCTGGGACGTCTTGACGAATCCGCACGGGCACACGTCGTTCAGGTAAATCTCAAGGCCTTGGGCATCACCGAATTCGGCTCACCCGCAGGCGGTGGGGTGGAACTCTTCTTCGACGGTCAGCGTATGACCCTGTCCCGATGGCCCAATGAAGGCTTCGTCGATATTGTCGATGTCACCGACTACGATGGCCACGTCATCCACGGCCGAAAGGGCAGCAAGACCGGCTCCTTTGTTTACGACGACCCCCGCCCGGAACGTTGGCAGGAAGAGTCCGATGCCTGGCTGCATGGCTATTGGTTCTGGGACTGGTCGGAGCAACGCCATCCCATTGCGACGATCGATGCGGAGGCCAAGGTCCTCGCGGTAAAGGAGCCCTATCACGGCTACGGCTACCGCAAGGGCGGTTATTATTACGCCTATAACCTGTTGAGCGAATTGGATGCGCCGGGCGAATGGTATCTGGATCGGGAATCGGGCACCCTCTATTTCTGGCCTCCCTCCGACCCCGCAGGTGTCGAGGTGATGGTCACCCTGTTGCCCCATCTGGTGAAGCTGGAACAGACATCCTTTGTGACCCTGCAGGGCTTCACGTTGGAAGGCACCCGGGGTGGGGTGGCGTCGGTCCGCGAGGGCGAAGGCGTTCGCCTCAACGGCCTGACGGTACGCAATAGTGGCGGGGGCGCCATCTCGGTGAGTGGCGGAAAAAACCATGGCGTCGAAGGCTGCGATATTTACGGCATGGGCTCTTCGGGCATCAGCATCAGCGGCGGTGACCGCACTACGCTCACGCCAGCCGGTCATTTTGCCGTGAACAACCACGTCCACCACTATGCCGAGATCAAGCGCGTCTACGCGGCGGGCATCCATGTCCAAGGCGTGGGCAACCGCGTGGCGAATAACTACATCCACGATGCGCCCCACATGGCCATCGGATTCGGGGGTAACGACCACCTCATCGAACTGAACGAAATCCACGATGTCTGTCTGGAGTCCAACGATGCGGGCGCCATGTACACCGGCCGCGACTGGACGCAACGGGGCCACATGATTCGCCACAACTATCTCTACGATATCAACGGCTATCAGGACAAGGGCAGCGTGGGTATCTACCTCGACGATATGTTCTCCTCCGCCGACATGGTGGGCAATGTGTTTCGCAATGTCTATCGGGCGGCCTTTATCGGTGGCGGTCGCGATTGCTCGGTGGTGAACAATATCTTTGTGGACTGCAAAAAGGCCTTGCACATCGACGCCCGGGCCATGGGTTGGGCCCACGACCATTCCGACGAATGGATTGCCGAAGCGAAGGAGAAGGGCACCCTCAAGGGCATTGCCTACAACAAACCGCCCTATTCGGAGCGTTACCCGGAGTTGGTCAATATCCTTGAAAACGAGCCCGCTGCCCCCGTGGGTAATCTGGTGGCCCGCAATATTTTTGTGGGCGAAGGCTGGAAAGACGTGGAGGGCAAGGCGGACCCCTATATCGAATACAAAGACAATTTGAGCGATACGGATCCCCTCTTTGTCGATAAAGATAAACACGACTATCGCCTGAAGCCCGAGTCGCCGGCACGTGACCTGGGTTTTGAAGCCATCCCGCTGGAGAAAATGGGCTTGTTCGAGAGTCCGCTGCGAGCGAGTTGGCCGGTAACCCAAGAGTAACTTGAAGTCACCGTGGGCACCGGTGCTCAGGCAACCGCAATGGAATCGTCACTGCGTACGCAATTCCGACACCGAGATGGTCAACGTAGTGGTGCCACCCGAATTCTCCTTCGGAGAATCTGCGACCCGACCGATGGTCGATGGGGCGCGGGTGGCACCATGCGCTCCTTCGTGTGGGCGGCAGAGAAGGGGGCAAGGGGATCTGATGGTCACGGCACCTTAGCTTAGCTTGAAATGGACCACACCGTGCCGTAATACTACGATGCCGTGTTGTTCAACTCACTCAACTTCATCGTCTTTTTCGCCGTAGTGTTGGCGATTTACGCCTTGCCCCTTTGGTGGCCCTCGAAAAAGGCGGTGCTGCTCTTGGCGAGTTACGTTTTCTATGCGGCGTGGAATCCCCCCTTCGTGGCCCTCCTGTGGCTCTCAACCGTCGTGGATTGGCTGGTAGCCCGCCGTCTCTACCGCAGCACCCACCCGACGGCCCGTCGGGCCTGGCTGGCGGTGAGTCTGGGCACCAATCTGGGGCTCCTCGCCTTTTTTAAATACGGCACCTTCTTCCTGGAAAACTGGAATGTCATCTCCGGGTTTTATGGGCTGGGGGAGATGGCCTTTCCGTGGAATATTATTCTCCCGGTGGGGATTTCTTTCTACACCTTCCAGACCCTCTCCTACACCATAGATGTCTATCGCAAAGAACTGACCCCGACAAACTCCCTCCTCGACTTTGCCCTCTATGTCAGCTTCTTCCCCCAACTGGTTGCAGGCCCCATTGTTCGGGCACGGGATTTTCTGCCCCAACTCATCCAGCCGAAAGCGGTAACCGCCCGGCACCTGGGTTGGGGGCTGAACCTGCTGCTGCTGGGCCTGTTTCAAAAGATCGTTCTGGCCGACCACCTCCTTGCTCCCGTGGTGACGGCCGTCTACGATAGCGGGGGCGTTGACCCAAATCGGATGAGCGCGTGGGCGGCAACCTTTGCATTTTCAGGACAAATCTTCTTCGATTTCGCGGGCTATTCCACCTGCGCCATCGGCATTGCCATGTGTCTGGGATTTGCCCTGCCCGACAACTTTCACTTTCCTTATGCCGCCCGAGGCTTCTCCGATTTCTGGCGACGTTGGCATATCAGCCTTTCCAGCTGGCTGCGGGATTACGTGTACATCGCCCTGGGCGGAAATCGGAAGGGGGTTAGCCGTACACAGATTAATCTGGCACTGACCATGCTCATCGGCGGACTCTGGCACGGGGCCGCCTGGACCTTTGTATTCTGGGGGGGACTTCACGGGAGCTACCTGATTGCCGAGCGCTGGGCACGGCGCTCGAAACTGGGGCAGGCCGGGCTTTGGAACTCCGGTCCCGGCCAACTTGCCCTGGTGCTCGTGACCTATCTTGCCGTGTGTATCGCCTGGGTCTTCTTTCGGGCGCCTTCCTTTGGGGCCGCCTTCACCATTGTAAAACCGCTGTTTGGGTTTGAGATGGCCACCGCCCAGGCGCTTCTGGAGCCTGGCCAATGTGCCATCGCGTTTGCGGTGACGGCACTCTTATTGGGGGGGCACTATGTACTGCGAGAGCAGCGGCTCGAGCAGGTGGTCGATCGGATTCCCGGATGGCTTCTCGTAATCGGCAATGCCTTCATGCTGGCGTCCATTGTTTTTTCGGGAGGAGAAGATCGTGCCTTCATCTACTTCCAATTCTAATCCCCACGAACGGGCACCTCAGCGTCGTTGGGTTCTTTTGGGAGTGTCTAGCCTCCTGCTGGCCGCCATACTCCTGGTCGCGACGGAGGCCTTCTGGCGTGCCCGGGGCTTTCAACCGAGTTTCACCGACGACGAGGCCCTCTGGTCTTACCATCGGGCGCGGGTCACCGCGAAACCGCAAACCCTGGTGATTCTGGGAGCCTCTCGCAGCCAGGCGGGGTTTTCGCAGGACGTATTCCGCAACCGATATCCCCAGTGGGATCTCATTCAACTAAGTGTCAGTGGACAATCTCCCCTGGCGGCCCTGGCCGATTTGGCGGCG
>JAUIMA010000012.1 GCA_030432675.1 Candidatus Hydrogenedentota bacterium
TGTCGACCAAATCGTTGGGCGACGCAGTAGAATTGCGGATTCAGGATACGGGGTGTGGTATCCCGGAGGCGCAGATCAGTCGGATTTTCGAGCCGTTCTTTACGACCAAAGATATTGGTAAAGGGACCGGACAGGGGTTGGCCCTCACCCATTCGGTCATCGTGGAACGTATGGGAGGAAGTATCGATGTGGAGTCGACGGTGGGTAAAGGGACCGCATTTTTGCTTCGGTTGCCACTCCGGTCCTCCAACAAAAAGGGGACTGGTCTGTGACGAATGATGCGATCGAGTTGTCCGCTGATGGGGAAGCGGGTGCAGGGTCTTCGCGGAAGCGAATACTTTTTGTAGACGACGAACCAAATTTTCTCGCCGGGCTGCGTCGTATGTTGCGCGGCTATCGGGACCATTGGGATTTGCATTTCGCCGAGAGTGTGAATGCGGCCCTTGCGTGCTGCCGCGAAACACCCTTTGACACCATCGTGTCCGACGTAAACATGCCTGAACGCAACGGCTTTGATTTACTGGCCGCCTTGAAGAGCGATCCGCTGACGCGCGATATCCCGGTGATAATCCTGACGGGGAATGCCGAGAATGATCTAAAGCGACGTGCGCTGGATAATGGGGCGACGGATTTGTTGAACAAGCCGGTGAGCATGGAAGACCTGACGGCGCGACTGCGCAATGCCACGCGTCTCAAGGAGTATGAAGATCTCTTGCGCAATCAGAACGTGGTGTTGGAGCAGAAGGTGCGTGAGCGGACGGCCGCGCTGGAGCATTCCCGTCTGGATATCATTTGGCGCCTTGCGAAAGCGGGCGAATTTCGCGATGAAGACACCGGGGCCCACGTGATGCGGGTTGCGGCCTGCTGTCGGGTGCTCTCGGCGACCATGGGTCTGGAAACGGATTTTACCGAGGCACTCTTTACGACCAGCCCGTTACACGATATCGGTAAGATCGGAATCCCGGACGGAATCCTGATGAAATCTGGAAAACTGACGGCCCATGAGCGTCACATGATGGAGCGCCATTGCGAAATCGGTGCTGCTATCCTACTCGAAAAGCCACGGGGTATGGAGTATTTCGGGACCCGTCATCTGGAGGCCGTTGAGGTGTTGGATGAAGAACTTGGCTTCGGCTATGACCTGCGGGCGCTGGCAGCAGAACTGGCCCTGACCCACCACGAAAAATGGGACGGCAGCGGCTATCCGCGGGGCCTGAAAGGCAATGAGATTCCCGCGAGTGGACAGATAGTGGCGGTGGCCGATGTCTATGATGCCCTGCGCTCGGTGCGGGCCTACAAGCCGGCCTTTTCGGTCGATGAAACCGTGGCGCACGTATTGAAAGGTAGAGAGAGCCATTTCGCGCCGTCGGTCCTGGAGGCATTCGAGCAGTCCATTGCGGCCTTCGAGGAGATTCGCGTTCGCCTCGATGATGTCGCAGAAACGGAAGGGGAGGCCGATGAAACGGGTTCTATTCGTTGACGATGAAATCAATGTGCTCAATGGGTTGAAGCGCAGCCTTCGCAGTTGTGCGCGGGACTGGTCCATGAGTTTCTGTCAGTCGGGCGAGGCAGCCTTGGCGGCCATGGAGAAATTTCCCGACTTTGATGTGGTGGTCACAGACCTGAACATGGAAGGGCTCAGTGGGGCGGATTTTTTATTGCAGGTACGCGAGAAGTACCCCCAAACCGTCCGCTTCGTCTTATCCGGCAGCACGGATGCCCAGTTGCTGTTAAAGGTGTCTAATGTAGCCCATCAAACGCTGGGCAAGCCCTGCGAAGCTACCGTTCTCTACGACGCTATTTCTCGGGCCTTCGTGCTGCGCGATGAGTTGCAGAATGAGAGTATGCGCCACATTCTGAATCGTATGGGAGATTTGCCGGCGCTTCCTGTGCTCTATGAGCAAATCGTTCAGGAGATGGTGCGGGAAGATGCCTCCATCAGCCGTGTGGGTAAGCTCATTGAGCAGGACCCTGCCATGAGTACCAAGGTGCTCCAGATTGTGAACTCGGCCTACATGGGGGTTCGAAATCCCGTTTCCAATCTGGTGCAGGCCTGCTCCATGTTGGGCCTTGAGAATCTGAAGAATGTGGTGCTCATGGCCGAAGTATTTGACCTCGGTGCGGCATCGGACTTGCCGGATGCCTTTTCCATCAATGCGCTGTGGCAACACTGTCTTGACGTGGGCGAAGGTGCCCGTCAAATCGCGGCCAGCGAGACCGAGGATCGGACGTGTATCGATCAGGCATTCACCGCAGGCCTGCTTCATGAAGTCGGCCAGTTAATAATGGCCACGCAGCTTTCTGAAGAGTTCGGGAAGGCCATCGCGCACGCACAGGCGTCTCACCTGACGTTGATGGACGCCGAAAAGGCCGTGCTCGGAGTGACCCATGCGCAGGTGGGCAGTTATTTGCTCGAACTCTGGGGACTTCCCGACGCGGTGGTCGAAGCCATCGCCTTCCACGCTTTCCCGTCCGCCTGTCCCGTTGCGGACTATAGCCTCGTCGCCTCGGGCTATGATATCGGCGAAGAGCGGGAGTTCTCCCCGCTTACCGCCCTGCACGTGGCAAACTATTTTGCAGAGGAACGAGATGCGTTGGGATACATTCGCTCTGATGCGGATACCACCTACCTGGAGTCGCTGGGGTACGTGGAAAAAATGGACTCCTGGTGGGACTGCTGCAATCTGAGTGGTGTGACCTGAGCACCGACCGACCACTCAGGAAAAGAGATCGTCGAAGTCAGTGGTCGGAAAGCTCGTGAGTGCGGAATTCGGGGTAGCGTTCAAAATAGTGCGTCCCTGCGCCTCGGCCCACGCCTGGGCGCAGTCGAAATCCCGCTCAGCCTCCTCCGGCTCTGGTGGTAAGAACTGATTCTTACCATGGTCCGTATAGGCAGTCGTAAAATGGGTGGGCTGGGTGGCGTCGTCAGTGGACCATAGGGCCGGGTTTATCGTCGCGGTGCGGTGTTGTTTCCAGCCACGCTGGGCGGACAGCGCCGTTTCGTAAAGGCGTCCACCCCGAAGGCGCCGCGTAATTCCACGACGCAGTTGGCGTGCCCATCGGGAGTAACCCCGTTGTCGCAATTCGTAACGGTGGTCAGTCCCGATGAGGATGATGGGGTCACATCCCATCATGGCGGCAAGCTGGAGGAGCATGTACGTAACGGTAAAGCCGACATAACAGTGATCCGGTGATGCGGAAAAAGCGCGGGCGGTGCTTCGGGGCCACACGCAGGGAACCAGACAGGTGTTGGCCGCGCGCAGCACGGAGGCGTATTCCAGAGGCAGAAATTTAATCGTATCCTCTGGAATGTTTTTCTCGTAGATGTCATGGTAGCGTTCGATCTGAAACGCGTCGTAGACGCCCCAGTAGCGAAACGGGAAGCCCCACTGGGGATACCCGAGAAAACAGCGGTTGGAACCAAAGGTGATTTCGTCTCTGAGCAGGGACATGTCCAATTGCTGGAGACTTGGGCCATTACCAACGACGAAACATCGCTTTCCGGCATGGCGATTCTTGAAGGAATCCAGGTGATGGGGAATGGCCAGGCGCTCTTCACCACCGTGCGCGACAAAGCGCAGGGCACGAAATCCCCATTGCCACGCCGTGCGAATCAGCGCACCGTGGGGCGAGAAATCAGACAAGAGCGTCCCGTGCTGAAAGCGCATGGGAACACGATCAGGAGTTTGGGGGACGACCAACTCCGGGCAAGGCATGACGCTGATTTCGTTCGCGACCGATTCCGGAAGGGAGCCGTTGCCATTCAATGCGGTCAACGAGTGAATCGCGGGAAAGGCCTCCTGGAGAGCTTTGGCTTCCTCGTGGTCCGAAAGGAGCCGAATCTTCACGCCATCGCCTTGCGTTCTCAGCCAGCAGCGAAGGAGGTAGGGATTCTCGCCACGGGGGAGATAGACAAAGGTCGTTACCATTGGACCAGGGCTTTCGGCATGATGTCCAACAGCGTGACGTCGGGCGATGTGTGGTCGTTCACAGGGGCTTCACTTTCGGGGTCGGGGCCTGGTGGGATAGTAGCAGGCAACTCCCGGGAGTGAAAAGTTTGTGCGGTAGGGTGGAAGGGGTGTGCAGCGTGGTGGTGTGGGCCACGCTGCACACCGGGGGGAAGCGGGTCTGAAACAGACCGCATCGAGAGAAAACGCGAAACTTGGTGCGGGTCGCGTTTTCTCAGAAGATCGAAAGCACCGCAGTGCCCTGGTCGCCATTGACCAGAACCCAGCTGTGTTGATAGAAAATGAAGCCACATACGCAGAGAGACGGCTGGCAGATACGGGTGAAGATTTTCTTCCCGCAGAATGTGGAGAGATACCAGGCGCGAATGGGGGACTGGGTACGAATGACGTTGTGCGCGGTGGAATTCATGGCATGGGACCTTTTATCTGTTGGTTGTTTTTATCATCGTGTCAACAGATTACCCAATGCCAGTCTTGTGCCAATTTTTGGAGGGTACGGTGTAAGAACTTGTGAAAAAGCAACTTAGGCGGATTTGTTGGGGTGTTCTCTCTTATGATTTCCCTGATGGGAGGCGATTGGCGGTGCAAAATTGTACAAATTATGCGCTTCCCATCGAAGGCGTACAATAATGTCGTCTCACAATGCGAAACGATGTTATACCCCGAACTGACGGAGATGATGATCCATGTGAACGCCGTGGACCCGTGCCCATTTGCGCAAGGGAATGTTTCCCAGCAGGGGGCTGAATCCAATCTGCTCGGGTTGTGACTCCAACTGGTGCACGAAGCGGTCGATGGCTTCGATGCAGGTAGCGCGGGCCGCATCAAGGTCATCCTGGGCGGCCGGGAAAAAATTTGCGGGGGCATCAAATTTGGCCTTGGGCCAATTGGTAAACCAGTTAAAGAAAAGCACCCACATCAAAAAACCGGGCATAGGCACGGGGAGTTTCTCGCCCTGCTGTTCTCCCAGCGAAAGTTCCAACATAAAGCAGAGATGCCGTACTGCTTCCTCAGCAGACATTTTGCCCCACTGTCGCTGATCATCCGAAGCTATCCCGGACACCCGTGCCTTAAACGTTTCTGCACTCTCGACATTTAAATCCAGCTTGGCCATGATGGGATTCCTTTTCTGGTGAGGGGGAGGTTTCTCCGGGTTCCCGCAATGTATCGGCTTATCGAAGGTGGTGTCAACTACTCCAATCGTCGTGGTGCGTAATATGACGTAGTGACGTGTCAGGCTTCCGGAACGTGACCGCTAAGTGCCTCATATACAGAGGGTTGACGAAAATCTGTCAGTTGCGCGTTTTTGGACCTGACTGTGCCAAGTACCGCTATTGGGGGTTTCGTGACAAATTTTGTTGCGTAATTTCGAGCCCCGCCATCCCGCACATTGTGGTAAGTAATGCGCACTCGGTGACATAGGGCGATTGGGCCGGGAGTGGCACATGACTTGCTCCGATTATCCAGCAGCTTCACTACGAATCCCCGGGAGATCGTGTCATGAAAAACAACAAGGGGTTTACACTGATTGAATTGATGATCGTCGTAGAGATCATCGCTATCCTCGTCGCCATTGCAGTACCCAACTATATTCGGACCCGAATCCAAGCCAATGAAGCATCGGCCGTAGCGAGCCTCCGTGTAATTTT
This sequence comes from Candidatus Hydrogenedentota bacterium, assembly GCA_030432675.1. Taxonomy (GTDB): domain Bacteria; phylum Hydrogenedentota; class Hydrogenedentia; order Hydrogenedentales; family JAEUWI01; genus JAEUWI01. The sequence continues at coordinate 5,618 of JAUIMA010000012.1, forward strand.
GGATGCGGAGACGAGCTACAACACCCAGTACTACGTGTATGCGACTGATATGGCGTCGTTGACCAACGAAGACCCGCCCTTTCTGACGGGTGGGGACTGGACCGAGCCCAAGAACGGCTACATGTTCCGCATCGAGGGAGATCCGCTAAACTTCGTGGCCTATGCGACACCGGTGGAGTTTAATGTGACGGGGTGGCACGGCTTCCTCATTGACCAGACGGGGGCCATACGCTATGAGGTCGGGCAAGAGCCAACCGTGACGAGTCCCACCATATCCGATACGTAACCGAGCAACGATCGCGTGGGTGATTCTCCCGATTACTTCTTGGGATTGAGATAAAGGACGTCGAGCCGCTCCGTCAAATAGGCGAAGGCTTCGTCCACAGAATCACAGACGTGAAAGAGATCCAGATCGGTTTCGCTGATGGTGCCCCAATCCACGAGGGCCTGGAAATTCAAGACATCATCCCAATACTGCTTTCCATATAGTACGATGGGCATGGGCTTGGCCGACTTCTCGGTTTGCACGAGCGTAAGTACTTCGAAGAGTTCGTCCATGGTGCCGAAGCCACCGGGGAAGACGACGAAGGCCTTGGCCAGATAGACAAACCAGAATTTGCGAACGAAAAAGTAGTGAAACTCGAAGGCCAATTCTGGAGTTTGGTAGGGGTTGCCTGCCTGTTCGAAGGGGAGACTGATATTGAGTGCGACGGATTTTCCACCGGCTTCATGGGCACCGCGATTGGCTGCCTCCATGATGCCCGGCCCACCGCCCGAGCAAATCATGAAGCGATATCCCGATTTGGGGAGTTCGGCGTTCCACCGGGTAAGTCGGGCGGCCAGGTCTACCGCATCCTGATAGTATTGGGCATGAAGCACGGCCCGTTCGGCCCGCTTCAGGGCGGCCCGAGCCGCTTCGGTGGGCATGGCTTCGGCTTCGAGGGCTTCCTGTGCGGTCTGGCGTTGCACCTCGGCCTCCTCGGGTGGAAGGGTGCGCGCGGATCCGAAAAACACGATGGTGTCGCGCACGCGGAGTTTCTGGAAACGGCTGCGGGGCTCGACAAACTCGCACAAGACCCGAATGTGACGGGCATCGGGGGAGTTGAGGAAGGTAAGGTTTTTATAGGCTTTTTCGGGGGCGGACATGAGACTAGTGTTTCCTCGGGGAGACTGCAACCAATTCTTTCAAGCCCCGGCCACCTGCAAAACTTGCAACGTGCGCCGTCCATATACCCTAATGGGGATAGAGGATGGGGCCTTGGCATATAACGGGAGTGACTCTTGCATACCGCGCCGTCGAATCGCAACTACCACCGCGTGAACCGATGAAAGTCCTGGACCTGACGGGGCAGCGTATTTCCGATCGCTATGTGGTGAAAAAAACACTGGGCTATGGCGGTATGGGAGCCGTTTATCTGGTCTATGATGAACGACGCCTCCGGGCTGTGGCCCTGAAGGTGCTTCACGACAAGCATCGAGATCACGATTGGATTGTCGCGCGCTTTGCACGGGAAGTCGATGTGCTGCGTACCCTTGAACATCCCAACGTGGTGGATCTTGTCGACGCGGGGCACGATGGGCGCATGCTCTACTACACCATGGAATATATCAAGGGTTACAACCTGCGGGAGTGGATGTATCTCCAAAAAGAAATGGACTTCGGCTCCGTGGTCCATATTCTGTGCCTGACGGCCAAGGGACTGAACTACGTGCACCGACGTTACATTCACCGGGATATTGCTCCGGAGAATGTGATGGTCTGTAAGGACGGCACGGTCAAGGTGATCGACTTTGGGTTGGCGCGTAAGAATGTTTGCGACGAAGGCCTTACCATCATCGGGACCAATCTCGGCCGCACAGAATACAATTCCCCCGAGCAAGAGCGGAACGCCGCCATGGCAGACTTTCGCGCCGATATCTATCCCTTGGGAAAGATGCTCTACGAAATGATGACCGGCGATTTGCCCGCACGGGGCGCCAGCATGGAGTCGCTTGCGGCCGATTTGCCTCCGGGGTGCTTGCCCTTCTTGCAGCGCACCCTGTCGAGCGATCCACAACGGCGCTATGGGTCGGCGGCGGAGGCGGGAGCCGCGCTACTGGCGATTTATCAAGCGACCCAGACCACTTCGATGTCGAAACCTTCGCTGACATCGCAAGCGCCTGTCGCGTCCGGTGAAACCCTGTGGGCCCGGCTGATGGGGGCAGCGCGAAAGTTGTTTCGGCGAAAGGCAGCCTGAATGTCAGTCCTGCTGTAGTTCGTGTAGGTGGTAGGCCACGCTTTCCCCCAGAGCCTGCAGGTGATACCCCCCTTCCAACAGCGACACAATGCGGCCATTGGCAACCCCTTTGATCAACCGGGTCATCTCTTTGTAGGTTTCGGATTCCAGGCGTTGATTGGCGAGGGGGTCGAGCCGATGGGCGTCGAAACCGGCCGATATAAGCAGGAACTCGGGGTCGAAGGCTTCAAAGGCAGGCAGCACATCCTCTTCAATGGCCGAAAGCCACGCGTCGGGACCACACTCCACGGACATACTAATGTTCAGGTTGGTGTTTTTCTTGCCCCGCTCCGAAGGATGGCCCGTGCCCGGATAGTGGGGATATTCGTGAAGGCTGCAATAGAAGATGCTGTCGTCGCTGTAAGTTATGTCTTGTGTGCCGTTGCCGTGGTGTACGTCCCAATCCAGGATGGCCACCCGCTTCAGCCCCCCTTCAGTGCGTAACCACCGCGCGGCGATGGCCACGTTGTTGAAAAGGCAAAACCCCATGACCTTGTTACGCTCGGCATGATGGCCCGGAGGGCGCACCGCGCAAAAGGCGTTGTCACAGACACCTTCGAGGACGAGGCGGGACGCTTCAATAGCGGCACCGGCACCGAGTAGCGCCGCATCCCAGGAGCCCGGTCCCATGACCGTATCCGGATCGGGAAAGGGTTCGCCCGAGAGGCAATATTTTTGCACGAGCCCAATATGATCCTGGGTGTGACACCGCGCGAGATCGTCGAGAGAGGCCATGCGCTTTTCAATGCTAACGGCCGGTGTAATGCCCGCCGCCTCCATGGCATGTTGAATCGCGATCATCCGTGCGGCGCTCTCGGGATGTCCCGCACCCGTGTTGTGTTTTTGAGACTCGTCACATTGAAAAAAAGCCATTTGTGCCATCGTACTGAATAGGTCCTTCCTCGCCCGGAGCACTGCGATGCAACCGATCACCGCACCTACTCAAGGCAGCGCCAAGATTCCCCACTGATCTTTCCCCGACGGCCGAATATAGGCCGCGCTGAATACCCATATTATCACCTTGCGGCGGTCGATGTACGATTTGCCTTTACGTGCCAGCACCCGGGGAATTATGGGGCCCGCTGCGTTGCCGAGGTGGGAAGCGACCGGCATCCCCAACTTCGAAGCAAGCTGGGCGCTCAAGTGGCCCGCGAGTTCGTTAAACATGAGGGTGTAGCTGTCGCCCGCCACGAGAACCGGGCTGTCATCGTCATCGGTGTAGGGGGTGCCGTCTGGCTGAAGTATGCGGGTCACCTCCCAGTGGGTGCCGTCATAGGCGGGTTGCCTCGTCTCGGGAAGGCGGCGCGCGAGATAGGGTATGCCCACGGGGTGGTCCACGATGGTCTCCTGATAGCTTACCGTGCCCCGCCCTGGCAAGACTTCCGCGGGTATGTGTTGGGCAATTTCCTTCGCGGCGATGGCAATGGCCGTGCTGTTCCAGTGACCGTCGCCTTCCAGGTAGAGGCTGGCTTCCGGGTGCGATCTGCGGTAGGCCAGGAAGGCCGGGAGGAGATCCAGGGCGTCCACACCCGCTTCGTTCAGGGCCGCGATAAAATCACTCCGGGGCGGAAAGGGGGGCTTGGCGGAATCCCAGGTGGGAAGAAAGGAATCCACATGGGTTTCAATGGCCATGGGGGCGGGCACCACGATGAGATGGATGCCGCGTGCCTCCAACTGTCGATGGATGTCGGTAATCGCGGCGAGGGCGGGGGAGGGGCCACTTTCCGGATCGCCGGGCCTTGCAAGATGAAGGTCTCGTTGAAGCAGGTACTGGGCGGCCTGACGGGTAAAGAGAAAACCGTTCGTGCCCTCCAGCACGTTGGGCGCGCCGTCGTTGTATTCATTCACCACCTGTTGCGCCCGGGCCTCGAGTGCCGCGTGGGGAGATGGAGCGGTGGGCACGGGAAGGGCTTCTGCCGACGCGGCGGGTGGCCGACCTTCGTGCACAGCGGTTTCGAAAGACTGCAAGGGGAGCCGTTCGTCTTCCCATACCGTAGGGTCGGGTACGGCGGCGCGCATAAACCTGGCGGCCTTGCCGCGGTGGCCGAGCAGTGCCCAATGGAGGGCCGACATGCCTGTTTCATTGTGGCGGGCGGGATCGGCGCCCCGTTTCAGGAGTAATTCAATGAGGGGCTGGTTCCCGAGAAAGGCGGCCCAGTCCAGCGGACGGAGGCTCGCCTCGTCGGGCACCAGGTGTTTGAAGGCATCCCGTGCCGGGTGCCGACCAATGGTCTTTCCATAGATATCGGTGTAACGAAAGTCGAGGTGCTCCCGGTCAAATCGTATCCACCTACCCCCATGGTGGATGTCGGCACCATGGGACAGGAGCAAGGCAATCATGGAAGCGTTGTCTCGCCAAATGCCATAGAAGAGCGGCGAGAATCCGTTGATGTCACCTCGGTTGGGGTCGGCACCTGCCTCCAGAAGCCATCGAGCCCGGTCCAGGTCGTTTTGGTACACCGCTTTGTGGAGGGGCGTGGATTGGCGAATAAAGGAGCGCCAGTTTTCTGCGGCGTTAATGTCAGCACCGGCTTCCAGAAAGAAATTTGCGAGGGCATCGGTGTGGGCCCACATGAAGGGCGTAGATTGATTGCCATCGGGGATGTCGACTGTGGCACCACGGTCGATCAATTGTTGTGCGGTCTCGGGCGTTCGGGCCAGGTGGAGTGGGGCAACATGCCCAACGGTCTTTACGTCGGGGTTGACGTCCCGACCCAGGAGGGGAGGCAGCGCTGCGTTGTTACCAAAGAGCGCGGCGAGATGCAGGGCACTCAGACCCAAAGGCCCTGGAGCTTCCGGGGAAAGCCCTTGGTCCAGCAGCAGGTTAATTACCGCCGCGTCGGGGCATGCCATGGCAGCCCAATGCAGGGGGGTGGCTCCATCCTGGCTCCGGGCTTCCCGCAGGGAGGCATCCTGAAGCAGATGGGCCACCAGGGCCGCGTTGCCCTGACGGGCGGCGTAGTGCAGTGCTGTCGCTCCGTCCGTCGCGCGCCAGCTGTTGTGCTTGTCGGAAGCAAGGAGCGCTTCCTGCGCGAGTTCGGGATGGCGTGCCATGGTGTGGAAAAAGCGTTCCTCCCGTTTCCCCAGCCATCCCAGGGTGACTGCGACGATGAGCAGCACGGCGACGGTGATGGCGAGACGTCGACCGGGTGTCCAACGGGCAAAGGCTTCTCGCCAGACGATGGGACGCGGTGCATCCGGAATCGCGGGGTAGGCGACAAGGCCCTGGCCATACCAATAGGGACGGCGCGCCAATGCGGTGGCGAAAACCACCAGCCGGGTCCAACAAAGGGCCGCAATCACAGAAGGGAAAAGAAACAGGGCGGCTTGGACGTAACGGGGAATCGGGGGTTCCACCAGGATGACCAGGAGCATTTTTAGAAGAAAGAACAGGCCGGCGATGAGGAGTAGCACGGAAACAGCCCCGCCTGAATAGGGACGGGAGCCTTCGCCGAAAGCCCGGCGCTCCAGGGGCCAGGAAAAAACCACCAACAGCAGGAGCACGATGGCGAAGGCGATGGCGTGCTCAGGATACCACCCGAAGGCCATCCCGCCATGGCCCCCGAGCATGAGGTCAATGGCGAGGCTACTGCCTTCAACAATGGCCTCCATAAGCCAATGGGCGTAAAGGTCGATATGGCTACGAAAAATCTGCTGGCTCATCCGGCTCAGGGCCTGATCCTGACGCACGTTGTCGGCCCCGGTCCCGTGAGCGGGAAACTTGGCCTGGGTTGCCCGCGCGATACGATTGACGTTGACAGCATATTGATTCGAGACGGCGCGCCAATCATCTTGCCAGCCGGGCGTGCTGAGGAAACGGGGTGTGGGCCAGCCCTCTCGCGTGCGGGCCATCAACATGGCGAGGGGCTGATCCGTTATCGGGAGGCGCTGCACCGTTTCGGGCTGCACCATTTCTACAGAAATTCCCACCGTGTTTTGTCCCCCAAAGGAGACAAGTCCAAAGTGGCCCACCACGACGAGACGAAGCAGGCAGAATAGGAGCAGTGGAAGGGTGCAGGCACCGAGGGTTGCCAGCCCACTGCGTATGCCCCGGCGGGGGTCTTGGAATCCCCACCGTTTGGCATAGAGGATTCCCCAGAGCAGGGGGAGGAAGACCAGGAGAAAAAGAAAAGCGGGTCGCAGTTGTACGGCCACAAAAACGGTCACGGCAAGTCCTGCGAAAGGCACAAAATGGCGGGTTGCCGCCGCCCAGAGCAGGCATCCAATGGCCGCGATGGAGAGGCATTTGGCCAGGGTCTCGGGCATGAGCACCTCCACGGGTACCACCCAGAGCAGGGGAGAAGCCGCGGCGAGGGCCGTCATACCGGTCAAGCCGTAACGCCGGAGCCCGAAAGCGAAGAGGGCGGTACATACAACAAGTATGACCATTTGGGCCACGGGGTAGATCGCGAGGCCACCGTCGAATCGGGCCATTACGGCGTGAAAAAACGGGTAGCCCAAGGTGCGGATGTCGCTGAGAGCTTCCTGGAGAGGCCACAGGGGAACCGTGAAATAATGGTCTCCCAGACCTGGCACAACGGGGGTCAGCCCCGTCGCATGACTCAGTGCGAGCGCGGCCTGTAGGAGAAAGAGCGCGATTGCGATAGTGTCACCACGTTTCATATCGATTCCTGTAGGGGCTTGTAGCATGGTGTAGGGATTAGGTGGGCCGAAGCGTTTGCAGTATACGCGGGCGGTAGGAATCGGGCCAAATCGTTTTCCACAGCGGAACCGGGGTGTGGTGCTATGGGGCCCTATCCGTTTGGCCGTGGAGGGCAATATTTGGGAAATAAGGCTATATATGGTATCTTGTAAAGAGTTTATGGCTATATGTGGCTGCTCATTTCGCCCGGGACCCTGGAGTATCCGCCAAGGCGTTGGGGTGAAAGAAGTTGGGCTGAATTGCCGTTTGACCGTTTTTCGGTGCGATGATACAATCTAATGTGGTCTTCTTTGGAGAACTGTTTCCCAACATGAGGGCATTATCCCTGTCATTAAATCCGGAGTGTATTCAGCTTAATGGTCGATAGTCCCAACAACAGCGGAGTTTCTGATGGCAGCGCCACCGATCCGCCCCCCCTTCGACTGGGTGAGTTGTTGGTCGAGGCCAAACTGATTACCCCCGAACAGCTGGCCACGGCCCGCGCGAAACGGACCGAGACGGGCGAGTTCCTGACCAAGATTCTGGTGCAATCCGAGTGTCTGAGCCAGGAAGATCTCAGCGCCTGTTTTGTAAAGCGATGTAAGATTCCCCACATCAGTTTGCTCGACTATGACGTGGGTAGCGATGTGCTGTCTCTGGTGCCGCAGGATATTTGCCTGAAGCATGGCCTCATACCCATTGACAAATTGGGCCGTATACTTACGGTGGCCATGGTGGACCCCCTCGATACCGAAGCCTTGGATTTGGTGAAGGCCGCCTCGCCCGAGTTGCGGATTAAGCCCATTCTGTGTAATTGGTCCCACTTCGAGCAGGTCACGAACAAATATTTTTCCGCGAAAAATTCCGGTGGTGGTGGTGGTGGTCAGATGAGTGCAGCGTCCTTGGGTTTGGCCGCAATTCCGCCGAAACCGACGGCCAAGCCCCCGGCCCCGGAAGCGCCCGCATCCTCGGGAACGTCTGAAGGGTCGCCCCCCGTTTCTACGCCCGTGCCCGCTGCGGTAGATACCGGTGCCTTGGTCGCTGCAATCCAGGCAGGCTTTCGGGATGTGAGTCAATCGTTTTCGGAACAATTGCGGACCCAGTCGGCCCCGGCTCCCATCGAGATGCCACCCTTCCCCGTGGAAGCGCTGACCCAGGCGCTTCAGACGTCATTGCGTGACGTCGTGGAAACGACACTGAAGTCGGCTCCTCCGTCGGCGGCAACTGCGGTGGCCGCTCCGTCCGTGCAGAGTGCCCCCGACTTTTCCGGGCTGGAAGCCTCGTTCCGGACCGCGATCGGGGAGCTGAAAGATGCCTTGCAGGCGGCGCCCGTAGCGGGAGCCCCGGCCCAAGCGATCCCGGCGCCCACCAGCGCGCCTCCGGCACTCTCTCCCGCTTTGGAAGCGACATTGGCGAAGCTGTCGGATAGCCTTTCCCGGGAGTCCAACGAACTCTCGGGTGAAGCCATGGCCGAGGTAATTCGGGAAAGTATCGGTGGGGCCATGCAGGAAGCGTTAGCGGGCGTAATCGTCCAGCTCCGAGCTACGGCTAAGTCAGAAGAGCCCGAGCCACCCGCCTTTGATGCGTTCGCCGAAATGATCCGCGATACCCTGGGGGGTATCATGCAGGAAACGCTGGCGACCATGTTGATTCAATCCAAGGCCAATGCCTCCCAGGATGGCAATGGTCGTTTGGAAGAAGTAATCGCGGCATTGCGTGAATCCCAATCGGGTATTGTCAGCTCCATGCAAAGTCTGCTGACATCCAACCAGCAGAGCCAGGAAGTGCAGAGCGCCCGGCTGGCTGCGCTGGCGGAAGCGGCCGTCGAATCATCGCAACAAACGACGCAGTTGCTGGAAGCGACCCTGGTCCAGCGAGAGCGCGAAGAGAATCTGCGTGGCGGTCGTTCCCCCCATGATTCCGTGTCGGCCTTTGGCGCACCGGTGCCGGGGGCGGAGCCGGATGCGGCGCTCGTGGAAGATGACGCGCGCGTGCGTGATGCGCTGGATTCGGAAGTGCCCCTGGAGACCCTGACATTCGCCACCTTTTTCCCAGGGGATGCCAACGCGTTCACCGCAAAAATTTGCCAGGGCGTGGCGGCGAAACCGGGAAGCGAATATAATCCCCTCTTTCTCTATGGGCACGTGGGCCTGGGTAAGACCCATCTCATCAGTGCCGTGGGAAACCATATTAAGCAGGCCAACCCCCAACACCGCGTCGGCTATGTATCTGCGAGCCACTTTGCGCGTCGGCTGAAAGAAGCCGTGGCCGCGGATGCGCAGACCGCCTTTCGTGATAATTATTGTCATTGGGATGTGTTGATACTCGATGATATACAGTTCATGGGGGGACGGGTCGATGCCCAGGAAGAGTTCTTTCATATATTCAACGTCTTGCACCAACGGGGACGTCAGATTATTATTGCGGGCGACAAAGCGCCCGACCGTCTTGGGCTGCTTGAGCAGCGCCTTGTGTCCCGATTTGCCAGTGGCATCGTGGCCGAGTTAAAGCCTCCCGAGTGGGAGACGCGGATGAAAATATTGCGTCAGCAGCTCGAGACCAGTGGCGTGGCGTTGCCGGAAGAGATTTGTTCGCTGGTGGCCATGCGGGTATCCGACGATATTCGAAAGATGGTCGGCTCGCTGCGCAAGATTGCTGCTTTTGCGTCCCTTTCCAACGAAGCTATCAGCGTGGAAATGGCGACGGAGATTCTCAGCCATATCGGTGGAGAAGAAGCGGCATGACGCCGATACAAAGAAAGACAGGACCTATGCCACCCATCGGTCTACGCATTAGCGGCGTTTTAGACGCCTTACCAGGAAAGGAGGGCACCTATGGCAACACGCGCGACTAAAAAGCGACTGCCGGACATGTTGCTGGAGCAGCAACTCGTGACCCAGGAGCAGTTGCAGGAGTGCATCAACCTGCACCGTCAGACCGGTCAGAGCCTGCCGAGCCTTCTGGTGAGTAAAGAGTACCTCTCGGAAGAGGATTTGGTAATAACCCTGAGCGAACAGCTCGGGATTCCGCACATTCGCGTAGCCCACTATTCCATTCCCAAGGAAGTGCTCTCGGAAGTTCCCGAAACCCTGGCCCGTCAGTATCAGATGTTACCCGTCAGTGTTACGGGTGATGTGCTGACCCTGGCCATGGCCGATCCGTTGAACATCATGGCCCTCGATGATCTGCGGATGTTGACCAGTTTCGAGATTGAGCCCGTGGTGGCCGTCGCGTCTGAGCTCGCCGGTGCGATTGAAAAGCACTATGGTGGCGGGAAGGCCGATGACCTCTATGCTTCCCTGGTCGGTACGGAAGAACAGGAAGGGGATGTTGAGGAGCTCAAGGCGACCGACGATATTGAAGACGTCTCCAAGTTGGAGGTGGGCGCCGAAGACGAGCCGGTTAAAAAGCTGGCCCGCCTGATCCTGTTCAATGCGCTCGAACGTGGCGCGAGTGATATTCACCTGGAACCCTTTGAGAAGCTGATTCGCATTCGCTATCGTGTGGATGGCACGCTCGAAGAGGCCAAGGCACCGCCCAAGAGCCTGCAGCAAAATATCATTGCCCGGTTTAAGATTCTCTGTGGCTGCCGTATCGACGAGCACCGGCTACCTCAGGACGGACGTTTCCGTATTCGCTACAATGCCCGCGAGATCGACTTTCGTGTAGGTTTCCTTCCCTGTAAATATGGGGAGAAGATCGTACTGCGTGTATTGGACCAATCCAATCTGAATCTGGGTCTGGAGACCCTGGGCTTCGAGCCCCAACCGGTCGGGGCCATGTTGGATGCGCTGAAGCTTCCCCACGGCATGCTCCTGCTGACGGGGCCAACCGGTTCCGGTAAGACGACCACGCTCTACAGTGCCCTCCACAAATTGAACTCACCGGAAGCCAATGTGGTGACCGTAGAAGACCCCATCGAATACGATCTCTTCGGAGTAAACCAGGTGCAGGTGCAGTCGACCATCGGCTTTACCTTCGCATCGGCCCTGCGCCAGATTCTGCGACAGGACCCGGATATCGTGATGGTCGGTGAAATTCGAGATGGTGAAACGGCAGACGTGGCGGTAAAAGCGGCGTTGACGGGTCACCTGGTATTGAGCACCCTGCACACCAACGATGCGGCGGGCGTATTTCCCCGTCTGACCGATATGGGGATTGAGCCCTTCCTGGTGCAATCGTCCGTGGCCCTGGCGGCTGCACAGCGGCTTTTCAAGCGGGTCTGTACCGATTGTAAAGAGCCCATCAATGTGCCGGATGAAGTGCTGGATCGTATCCAGTGGCGTGGTTTCGACTACCTGGACGAAGTGCAGTTCGTCCGTGGTCGGGGCTGCAGCCGATGCAAAGAAACCGGCTATCGCGGTCGTGTTGCCGTGATCGAAGCCCTGCTCAATTGGCCGGAGTTGCAGCCCCTGGTGTTGCAGCGGGCCTCGGGCTATGACATCAAGAACCAGGCCATTGCCTGCGGAATGCAGACCCTGCGCCAGAACGGACTCGCGAAAGCGGCCAAGGGGCTTTCCACCATCGAGCAGGTGTTGGAACACACGGGTCACGACTAAACCATTCAGACATCCACGGTTTGCGATGGCTGCGGAAGCGTCGCGAAACTACGGTGCCGTTACGGGCTGTCGGGGTGCGGATCCCGTATCGTATAGAGCGGACGGACGAGGAGTTTGGGCCTCGCCTAAAAGGAGATAGCATGGCCATACCAAGCATCAAAGAGTTGCTGACCAAGGCGATTAAGGCAGGCGCAAGCGACATGCACATTGTCGTCGGTGCCCCGCCCATGATTCGATTACACGGGGGATTGGAGCCGTTGGGGCGCTACGAGCGCTTTTCAGCGGAAGAGACCCAGGAAATAATCTATACGGTGATGAATGAAGACCAGGTGGCCGAATTTGAGTCCACCCGGGAGTGCGATATGTCCTTCGGTATCGAAGGACTGAGCCGATTTCGTCTGAATGTCTATCGGGATCGCGGATCCGTGGTGGCGGCTTTTCGTGCCATCCCATTCGAAATTCTCTCATTCGAGCAGCTGGGCCTGCCCCGGGTTATCGCGGACTTTGCCTACAAGCCCTTCGGTCTGGTGTTGGTGTGTGGTCCGACCGGTAGCGGCAAATCGACCACCCTGGCATCGATCATCGACAAAATCAATCGCGAGCGCAATACACACATTATTACGATTGAAGACCCCATCGAATACCTTCACCGCCACAATCGCAGCGTGGTCAATCAGCGGGAAGTACACGCCGATACGGCGTCTTTCTCCGCCGCATTGAAGCGGGTGCTGCGTCAGGATCCGGACGTGATTCTAATCGGCGAAATGCGCGATACAGAGACCATTCAGGCCGCCCTTACCGTGGCAGAGACCGGTCACCTGGCCTTTGCGACGTTGCACACCAACGACGCCCTACAGACCATGAACCGTATTATCGACGTGTTCCCCGCTGGTCAACAGGCCCAGGTCCGCACCCAGTTGTCCTTCGTATTGGAAGCGGTCGTGGTGCAGCAGTTGGTGCCCCGGGCGGACGGAATGGGGCGTGCCTTGTGCATGGAAATCATGCTGGCCAACCCCGCCATTCGTTCTCTTATCCGTGCCGAAAAGCTGGAGCAGATTCCCTCCATGATTGAAATCGGTAAGGGTGAAGGGATGTTGACCATGAACCAGTCGCTGTTTCGCCTGTCGAAGCGGGGCATCATCACGACGGAGATGGCCTTCAAGCGCAGTGCCGATCCGGAGGGGCTGCAGCACCTCATGGAAAAAGGAATGTGATCCGACAACTCGTTCGATACACGTCGTCTGTAATTGAGTACCTTCGCCCTTCCTATGACGGCCCCTCTACGTGGCTGTGGTTTGTGGGCTTGGCCCGTATCGGGATGCTTGTTGTGGTGGCGGTGGGCGCCCAATTGGTGGCCGATGAAGAGGAAGCCTTTCGCCACTTGCTGATGGCCATCTATGCCTCGGCCTTGGCCAGCAGCCTGTGGTATCTCGTCGTGCTCCGCCGGGAAAACTCCGTGCCCGCCATCCTGACCTGGACACAGGTCCTGGTGGATTTTGGGGTTGTGGCCGCCACCATCAGCTATACCGGCGGGCAGGCGAGCTTCTTCACCTTCTTACTGGTCATCGTCATCCTCGAGGCGGGAGTGCTCATGGGGCTCCTGCAGGGCTTCGTGTTTGCGTCCATGGCCTCGGTGTACATGCTCTACCAGGTGTTTATTACGGCACCCACGGCACCCGACCAGTTGGCCCACTGGTACCACTATCTCATTCAAGGACTCGCCTTCTTCTTTACCGCATTTATCAGCGGCTACTGGAATCAGCGCGTCAGCCGGATGAAACAGTTCCAGCGCGAAATTCTGGACAACATGAACAGCGGCTTTCTTATCACCGACGCCAAAGGCCTGGTCGTGGCCATGAACAAGGCAGCCTGCGGCATCTTGAATCTGGTGGAAGAGAATGTGGCGGGCCGTCATGTAGACGGTATCATCGTGCCCGAGTCGGGTGCGGAATGTCCTGTGACGACGGCCCTGCGCCTGCGGAAAGATTTCACCAGCTACGAGTTTTACACGCAAATAGGCCCGGAGAGTTCGCGGCTGTTGGGCTTGACCACCAACCGTATTCGCGATGCCCACGGACACGTGACCGGGCTCATTGCTTCGTTTACTGATTTGACGGAAATGGCGCGCATGCGCAAAGAGCTGCAGCAACAAGATCGCATGGCCGTTATCGGTGAATTGTCGGCGGGTCTCGCCCATGAAATCCGAAATCCCGTAGCATCCATTCGGGGAAGTATGGATGAACTGCAGCGGAATATCGAATCGAAAGAACTGGTCACCCGCCTCGCCGCCATCGCCGTGCGAGAATCGGATCACCTCAATGAAATTGTGACGGGCTTTCTGGATTTTGCACGGGACCCGAGCCGACGTTATGCCCTCTTCGATGTGCGCGATGTGGCGCGGGAAGTGGAAGAGCAATTGCTGCGAAAATATAGCGCCGATGGCCTCTCCATTACCCTCCTCTCTACCCATGAGCCCTGCCTGGTGACGGGAGACAAGACGCAGATCTGGCAAGTCTTCACCAATCTGGGACAGAATGCCATTGAAGCCATGTCGGGGACGGGTGCCCTGGAGATTGTCCTCGACACCAATGAGGGGCGGGGACCCATCGAGATTTGTTTTAATGACAACGGTCCGGGGATTGCGCCTGACAAGGTGTCTCGAATCTTCGAGCCCTTTTACACCGAAAAAGCCCGGGGCGTGGGAATGGGGCTTGCCATTTGCATGCGCATTATTACCGCCCATGATGGCACGATTCAGGCCGCCTCCCGTGCTGGGGGCGGGACGGCCATGAGCGTCCGTCTTCCCCTGGTGCAGCAAGATGCTGCCCAGCCAACTACCGAAGAAACGAAAGGTTAGGTATCGTGTCAGTTAATCATCGAGTGCTGGTCGTGGACGATGAGCTCAGCATGCGAGAGCTGCTGGAGATCGTGCTGCAAAACGACGGCTACGAAGTGGACACCGCAGAAGACGTGGAAAGCGCCCGGGAGAAGCTTGAGAATAATCACTATGACGTCGTGCTGACCGACCTGTATATGGGGAACGACCGGGAGGCGGGTATGCGGCTCCTGAGCTGGCTGGAGGAAAACAGCCCGAGTACACCGTCCATCATGATGACGGCCCACGGCTCCGTAGAGACGGCCATTGAAGCCATGAAGCGGGGTGCGGCAGATTATGTCATGAAGCCGTTCAAGAATGATGAAATCCGTATCCTCATCGAGCGAGCCATTGCCCAACGCAATCTGTTGCGAGAGAATATTGCCCTTCGCCAGGAACAGGCGCGTCAGGGCGACATTGAAAATATGATCGGGAAGAGCCCGGCATTTCAAAAGGCCATGAAAATGATCCGGCGCGTGGCCGCCCTGCCGAGTACCGTGGCGGTCCATGGCGAGAGCGGCGCGGGTAAGGAACTGGTCGCCCGCGCGCTTCACACCCTGAGCAACCGAGCAGACAAGCCCTTTGTCGCCATTAACTGCGGGGGGATCCCCGAAAATCTGCTGGAGAGTGAGCTCTTTGGCCATAAGAAGGGAAGCTTCACGGGAGCCACCGATGACAAGGAAGGGCTCTTTGTGGTGGCCAATGGCGGCACCATTTTTCTCGATGAAATCGGTGAAATGCCCCTCATGTTGCAAGTGAAATTGCTCCGCGTGCTGGACAATAACACGGTCACGCCTGTGGGAAGTACGACGGACATAAAAGTGGATGTCCGTCTGGTTTCGGCCACCAACCGCGACCTGGAAAAAATGTCGGAAGAGGGGACGTTTCGCAGCGACTTGTATTACCGACTCAACGTGATTCCCATTCAAGTGCCTCCCCTGCGCCAGCGCCGGGATGATATCCCCTTGCTGTGTCGCCACTTTGTCACGCAGCACGCCAAGAACATGGGCTGTGAACAGCTGGAGATCAGTGCGGCGGCTCAGACCGCGCTCAACAATTATCACTGGCCCGGGAACGTCCGGGAATTGGGCAATGTGATGGAGCGGGCCCTGGCACTCTGCGCCGACGATGAGATTGGGCTCGATGATCTGCCTGAGAATCTGCGGAATTATGAGCCCGACCGGAGCGTCGCCACTGCGGCGGCGGCCGTGGTGCCCGATGAGGGGATGGACATGGAGCAGCTCATCGCCGATTTGGAAATCGACCTGATTAAGCAGGCCCTGGAAAAAGGGCGCTACTCCCAGAAACGGGCGGCGAGTCTCTTGGGTTTGACCGCCCGCTCCTTACGTTACCGGTTGCAGAAGTACGACCTGGAAGGTCAATAGGGGGGCAATCGGGCACATTCCGAGGCGCCACTCGGGGGCGCAGCCCGTCAATTGGTCTTTCCCGCAGATACAAATCGGCCGCACGTTCCATTCACAGGGCGTCACGTGGGCATAGACTACGGCTGTCGGGTGCGGATGTGCCTATGGTATTCTAAGGGACTGTAGTTTCCTGTGACGTTGTACCCATCTATAGTGAGTAACTCATGAATTCCATCCTTTCCTGGCTTCGAATACACTGGAAAAAAATCCTGGTGTTTTCGCTGAAGTTAGTTTTTATCGTTTCTCTATTCGTCCTCCTGTTCCGTCCAGAGACCTTCGGGCTTTCCGAAGATCTGTTTCGCGATATTACGCCCCAACAACTCTGGCATGATCTGAAGACGATCGACCCGGGGACCGCCGCCGTCTGGTTTGGATTTGCCGTGGCCGTAAAGCTGGGCGGCATCTTCGCGGGGGTGGTGCGCTGGCGCATACTTCTGCGCGCACAAGGGGTACACATCCCCTTCTGGTACCTGACGAAATGCTGGTTCTGGGGGCGGGCCATCGGGCTGGTGCTTCCAGGTACCCTGGGTCTTGATGGCTACCGGTTGGTGGAGTCCGCACGTTATACAGAGGAACCCATCAAGTGTGCCACGGTAATCGGCGTGGAGAAACTCACCGGTATCATCGCGCTCTTTTCGCTGGTCTTTTTGACCCTGCCCCTGGGGCTGCGTCTCTTCGACATTAACCTGGTGCTCCTGGGCCTGGTCCTGGCCGTTTTGGCGACCTTTATCGGCGTGAGCCTGCTCCTGCTCCTTCAGCCCCGGGTGATTCAGGTTTTTATCGCCTCCCTGCCCTTGCCCGGTGCGATTCACGAAAAGGTGAATAAGCTGGGCGTCGCGGCGACCGCCTACAGCGCCCACCGGGGGGCGCTCTTCAGGGCCCTGTTTTTTGGCCTCTGTGTACACCTGGGTATTTGCCTCATGTATTTCGGCACCGCTTCGGCCATCCGCGCGGAGAATACCGGGATTCTTGAGATTCTCTTCGCAAGCCCCCTGCTCATCGTAGGCTCCGTGTTTGCGCCCACGGTGAGTGGCATGGGGGTGCGGGAAGTGGTGATGACCACCCTGCTGGGTGGTGTCTCCAGTGGTTCTCAGGCGCTCCTCTTTGGCCATCTCGGCCTCTGGTTCGGCGAGGTGATTCCCTTTGTACTCAGTATCCCGCTTCTACTCCTGACCGGTCGTCCCAAGCGGGAAGATCTCGCGGAGGAAATGGCGGCGCTTCGGGAGAAGATCGGCACCGGCGAAGAGGCGGCCCTCCATCTGGATGAAGGTGAGCTGGCCTTTTATCGTCGAAAGGTCTTCGGCACACTGACAGCCGGAACGCTGGCGGGACTGGTGGCCGGTGCGTGCATCGGGCTGGTGGAGGCCGAATGGATCGAGACTACGCTCGGGAATCTGTCCGAGGCAGGTATGTTTGCCTGGGCGGTGGTCGCCTATGGCCTGATTTTCGGTGCCGTTGGAAAAGGCGTGGCTTTCGGACTGCTTTTTCTTTACCTGCTGACGAATCGATTCGCCTCGGTATGGTGGACCTATGGCCTGGCCTTTGCCGGTACGACGGTCGTCGGCGGAATGGTTATCGGATTGTTTCGCCTGCGCCGGGATGTTTACGACGGCCATATGCCCGATTTGTCGGGGCTGTTGCAATTGGGAGCGCTTGTGGCGTCCGTCGCGATTATCGGGGGTTTTCTCCTGCTTTTTGGCGCCCGTAGTGTGGCCCGTCGCTCCGGTGAAAACCGAGGGGTGATGTGCACGGTCGGCGTCGTCGCCTATGGGTTATTCGTGGGATTGGGGGTGCTCCTTGGCATCATCCACCAGACAGCCCAACCGGCACCTACCGGCGGCGTGGCCATTACGACATCTACCGGTCCCAACCTGATTCTCATTGCGGTGGACACGCTCCGGGCGGATTATCTTCCGGCCTACAACCCGAACATCGAAACGAAAACGCCGGAACTGGATGCGTTTCTGCAGGATGCCATTCGATTTGAAAAAGGCTACTCTCAGGCTTCATGGACCAAGGCGTCTTTTGGTTCCATTTTTTCGGGCATGTACCCGGAATGTCACACCGCCGTGACCAAGACGGCCAGCCTGCCTGAAGATGTGGAGACGGTGGCCGAGTTACTCCGTGGTGGGGGGTACTACACCCAAGGTTATGCCAACAACCCCAACATCACGTCCGTCTTTGGTTATGATCAAGGTTTCGATACCTACGTGGACATGAAAAAGGCCATCCACTTTGGTGCCACCCCCTCGGCGGCCCGCCTATCCATGTATGAAGTGCTGGTGAAGGTGCGTGAAATGGTGAACACACGGCTTGGCCGTGCCATTGCGGTAACGGACTACTATCAGCCTGCCACCGTCGTCACCGAAACGGTGCTGGCTTGGCTCGACAGTGACCGGGTGCCGACGGAACGTCCTTTCTTCTTGTTTACCCACTTCATGGATCCCCACGATCCCTTTATGGATCCCGATGCTCCGGGGGGCGGGTATGGCCGAAAGCGGATGGGGAATCCCGACCCGGCGACCCACCTGGATGGGATGCGGCGCGCCTATATCGGCGAAATCGAATACCTGGACCGGGAGTTGGGGATTTTCTTTGACGGGCTCAAAGCACGCGGAATCTACGACGATGCGGTGATCATCCTGACGGCGGATCATGGCGAAGAGTTTCATGAGCACGGTGGGTGGTGGCATGGCCAGACCCTCTATGAAGAACAAACCCACGTACCCTTCCTGATTAAGCTTCCCGGCAACGCCCAGGGGGGCACGGTAAACACCGATTTCGCACGCAACCTCGATATAGCACCGACGTTCTTACACTTTGCAGGTGTGCAGAAGGGGAAAATGATGCAGGGACAAGCCCTCTTTGATGAGTCGGGGGCGGCCACCAATCACGAGATCGGCTACAGTTATGCCGAGAATAATTTCGAAGGGATTGTGCTGCAGGCATTGCGTAGCGAAAGCCACAAACTGATTCGCGCCAATGAAGGTAACAAACGGGACCTTGCGCCCCTGGAACTTTATCGCATGGACACGGACCCGGAGGAGCAGGAGAATGGGGTGGAGAGTGATGGGGAAGGGGCGGCGGTAGATCGGTTGAATGAGGCCATTGACAGCTATCTGAAGATTTGCGAAGAGAATGCCGTAGAGCCTGCGGCACCGGCCATGATGGATGCAGAGACTGCGGGCCAGCTCGAGTCGCTGGGTTACCTGGAATAAAAAAACGGTGGCCTCCCACTCGCTGGGAGGCCACCGCTGTATTCAGGGGATTACTTGAGCAGCTTTCCGCTCGAAGACATGATGCCCGACATGACCCGCTCGAAGGCCTCGGCGTCGGCGCATGCGGAAATGGCTTCTGACCGCTCCACGATGTCGTTCTTGTAGAGTTCCACCGCGTATTGGTCGAAGGACTTCATTTCGCTGTCCTGCTCCATAATACCGTGGAGCTTGTCGAGGTCGCCTTCTTCGATGGCGTCACGCACGATGGGGCGTCCGCCGATAAGCACTTCTACACAGGGGATACGGCCGCCGCCCTTTCGTTTGAGCAGACGCTGACAGACCACCGCCATCAGCGTGTAGGCCACCTCCTGGCGGACCAGGTCGCGTTCGCTCGGAGGGAAGTAACTGATAATACGGTTGACCGTGTCGATGGCCGTGGTGGTGTGGAGCGTGCTGAACACCATGTGTCCCGTTTCCGCCGCACTGAGGCCCGCGCGGATAGTATCCACGTCGCGCATTTCACCCACGAGAATCACGTCGGGATCTTCACGCAACGCACCGCGAAGGGCATTGGCGAAGGAGAAGGTATCCCGGCCCACCATGCGTTGAGAGATGATACTCTTCTTATCCTTATATACGAATTCGATGGGATCCTCGGTCGTGATAATGTGAGACTGTCGGTTTTCATTGATGAAATCCACCATGGCGGCCAGGGTCGTTGATTTGCCACTACCCGTGATGCCGCAGACCAGGAAAAGCCCCCGGTGCTTCCAGCACATGTCTTCTACCACTTTGGGTAGGTCAAGCTTGGCAAGCGGGATGGGCTCCTCGGGGATCAGTCGGATGGCCAAGGCCATGGCACCCGTTTTGATGTAGCCCGAGCAACGTAAGTAACCTACGCCGGCCGCGTGGTATTGAAAGCTGGATTCCTTTTCCGTCTGGAGTAAATTCAGCTCCGCTTCGCCGCCCAATTCGAGGATGATGCGTCGCATGTCATCGGCGGAAACGATGCTGAAGTCCATGGCGGTCAGGTCGCCATCGAGGCGGATGTATGGCCGGTTACCTGCGCGAAGGTGCAGGTCCGATGCGCCTATCTTTTCCATGGTCTCGATCAACATGTTGATGTTGAAATCGGATTTTACAAAGGCATCGGGGGTGAGCGTCCAGGTGATCGAACGGAGGCTCTCCACAATGAAGTGCTCGACGACGCTGTCAATAGGGGTCAGGCGGGGTGTTTGTGTCAGTTCGAAGGGGGGCACCGTGATATTGCATTTACCCTCTTTCAGATCGACATGGCACTGAATGCGCGTTTCTTCCACCTTGGCCTTGATCGCCTCCAGGGTGGTGCCTTCTTTTACCTGAAATTTTATCTGCAGGTTATCAACCCGCTTCGTCATGTCAGCCGCCTTCACGGTCATGACGGCAATGTTGGTCTTGAACTTGAGCGCGGTGGGCATGCCCATTTCACGAATCAACGATTCGAGGCCGATTTTGAACACGTCAAAGACTGTACTGTCCGTTTTACTTCCAATAAACATCGTGGACCTTTCAATAGACCGGCTTTCGCACGGGGGTATCACAGCGGATGGGAAAAGAAGTCTAGCATGGGATCTGTAAAGCAATCAAAGCGTGGAACTGTGTAGACTGTGGACTTGACTATGAAATATGCTAACATGTCAAGTAATTAGTTGGCTCAAATGGAAAGGAATTTGAATGACAAAACTCTCGATTGGGGTTGCTTTGTTGACGTTTGCAGGCGGGTTGGCGCTCTTGGCCCCCACCACGGGGGCCGGGCCGGGTACGGTGGGTGTTCCGGGTGCCGAATCGCAAGTGCCTTGGCAAATTGCCCAGTACACAAAAACGCCTGGGGGCTATCCTGCTGCCATACACACCGGCTGGCCCGGTCTCGTATTTCCCAAGGTGGATGCGGCCCTGTTCTGGTCCGCGGAGAAGTCCTACCTCTTCTACAACGACTCCTATGTCCGCTACGACAATCGCTCCGACAGCTTTGACGCGGGGTATCCCCGGAAAATTCGGGATGGATGGACGGGGGTCCACTTTGACCGTATTGATGCGGCTGTGAAATGGCCAAATGGGAAGACCTATTTCTTTCGCGGTAACCAGTACATCCGGTACGACGAGGCGTCGGAATGTGCGGACCCGGGCTATCCGAAATATATCAACAACACGACCTGGCCCGGCCTGGGATTTGATCGTATCGATGCAGCCATGTATTGGCCCTCTGGAAAGACGTATTTCTTCCGTGGTGGACAATATGTCCGCTACGACGTGAAGAGCGACAGGGCGGACCCCGGCTATCCCGCGAGCATTGCCCAGTATTGGCCCGGTGTGCGTTTCGGTTCGCTCGATGCGGCGTTGGAATGGGGTACCAGTGCCAAGTCCTTTCTGATTAGCGACACCTTTTATCAGCGGTGGGACAGCCAGACACGCAGCGCAGACTGACAGACTGCTCCCTCCATCATCCACCAAAAAAAACGGGCGGCTTCGCATAGACTGCGAAGCCGCCCGAGTGTTTCAGATGGAAAATTAGAGTTTCACGATGATATTTCGTTTATACATGTAATGGGCCATGGCATATACCAGACCAAAGTAGAGGACGAACGAGCCGAGTACCAGGGTGCCGCTCGTGGTGTTCTTCACGCCGAATTCGTCGATTACGTTGCTCAGCATCTCCAGGGTGAGGGACTGGAAGATGTAGATGAACAGGGGGTTGAGCCCAATCACCATCATGCCGGGGATGTTGATCTTCATCACGTCGCAGATGACATAGAAGAGCAACAGGTGGAAGAGGCACAGCGCCGTCGCCCAGAAGGGGAAGGGCAGGGTGTGGTAATTCTTAGAGAATACCCAGGCATTGCCCAGGCGGGGCGCGGTCTCGGGAGCCTTCGTCGCCAATACGGCCAATTCATCTTTCATGATGCTTGCAAACGTACCCATGTCCCGCTTGGCGAGTGCCGCCTCAGCTTCCGGGTTGCCTTTGGCGAAGGAAGAGAAAATACCCGGGCTCTTGCCCACGATCTTTCCGACTTGCTCCGGCCCGCTCTGCAAATAAGGGACGGCCTCCGCGACGACGTTCAATCGCTCAGCTCGAAGCTGCTGGAAGGTCTTGAGATCCTTTGCTTCCAAGGCCTCTTCCGCCAACGGGTTCCCTTTGGCGATGGCCGCAAACAGTGGCGGAACTTTATCCATCTTGCGTTGGATGACGGTCGTTTTTCCTTCGCTCAAGTGCTCGACGGCACGTAACTCGCGGGACTGGTCTTTGAGGAACTTGGCGAAAGCCGCCATGTCACCCTTTTCCAGCGCTTCCGCAGCGCTGTCTTTGCTGGAGGCGACTGCGGCGAAGATCTCGGGGTTGGCTTCGATATGACGCTTCAAGGGGCCATAGGGCTCATCGAGCATAAGAGAAGCGGCGTAGGGTTCGGCCTTGTCATAGTAGGCCTGGGTGCCGATGTAGCGGGCGCCCCAGCCGGCGATGGTCAGGACGACGCCAAAGCCAATCAGTCCGGTGAGGATTTTCTTTCGATCCTGGGTGGCCATGATGTCATAGGCAATGGTGCCGAAAATGAGCATAAATGCCCAGCTCCAGTGGCCGATAAGCGCGCCATTAATGGGCACATTCAGCAGGTCACCGCGGAGCGGCAGGAACATGGTAATGGCGGGCCAATCCAGTTCGCGGCCATACTTTCCGAGGCGGAGCATCAACTCGCCATAGCTGGTGAAGGAGAAAATAAGCTGGTAGGCGACGACCAGGCCAAGGGCGTAGGCAATACGCACGGACCATTTCTTATCCACGATAAGCAGGGCGACCAGACCGGCGAGACCGATGTTCATCAACGCGTCCCAAAGCCAGCCGGTGTAAATGGCGAAGGCAATAAGCACGAGCGTGAAATAGCGTTTGCCCATGGCCTTCCGGGCAGTGGACGGGTCAACATGCTGAACGCGACGGGTCCAGGAGAGGCGCATGCCGATACCCACGACGAACATGAAAATCGGCGCGATGGTATCGGCGTAGGTCATGAACTCGTTGTGGTGGTGCAGTTGTTGGTGGAAGATGAAATCGAGGGTGCTCTTCAGGAATCCGTCATTGAGTTCTTCAACCCAGGCCGTCTTGTAGTGGCCGAAAAAATTGACGAGGAGCATGCCGAAGATAGCATAGCCCCGAAACTGATCGAGAGAGGCGATACGGTCTGCGGTAGGTACAGCGGTATTCTTGGTGGACATGGAAAACTACTCCAAGGTTAAGTGCAGGAGCTTAAAAGCATAGCATGGTAAATGTCATCACACCAAATGGGCGCTCAAAAACGGAGATGGGGTATTCGATAAAAAATGGCGCACGGTCAGCCGACCGTGCGCCATGGGATTGAACGTTTCTGTGGGGGAGTATTAGCTGAGTGA